>CAIUKZ010000354.1 GCA_903899865.1 uncultured Bacteroidales bacterium
ATATCCTGACAGATAAACTCTGTCTTTGTCCGAGAAACTATAATTAAATTTGGCATTCAAGTCATAAAAATAAAGCTTGAGATCCTTGAAAAGCTGACCTGGCAAGCTGTGGATAAGCATGTCCAAATAAGTTCTCCGTCCTGCAATGAGAAATGATGACTTGCCCTTTTGGATAGGGCCTTCTAGCTTAAGAGATGATGAAATCAATCCTAGATTGGCAGTAGCACCATAGTTCTGATTGTTTCCATCATCCATCTTTATGTCTATGACCGAAGAGGTGCGCCCACCAAACTCAGCTGGAGCCGTACCTTTGTAAACAGTCACATCGCGAATGGCATCGGAATTGAACGTAGAAAATATCCCAAAAGCATGAGCAGGATTAAACACCGTGGCTTCATCCAGCAAGATCAGGTTCTGAGTGACATTACCGCCGCGTACCGAAAAACTGGTCTGATTACCACCCGTCTTAATACCGGGAAGCAGCTGTATGGATTTGATGATGTCTCTTTCGCCAAAGAACACGGGCAGTTTATTGGTAGTAAGTGTGCTTAAGTGATTGACACCCATCTGTGGAAGAGCTACTTTTTCTCTGTCAGCTCTCACCACCACCTCATCCAGCGTGTTTTCAGCCGGTTCGAGTTTGATTTTTAGTTTTTTATCTGCATTTAAGTCAATATGAGCATAGTATTTTTTATACCCCATGTACCTCACCGTAATGTCATAATCACCTTCTGGTAAGGTCAATGCAAAATATCCATAGGAGTTAGTAGTTTTGCCGATTGTAAACTTACAGTTATCTCGCTGTATGACTATCGAGTTCTCAGTGTTTTCAGTAGATTTCAGCCCTTTACAGTTCTGTCCAGAAATTAACACAGATGCACCAATCAAGGTCTCTCCATTGGTAGCGTCTGTGATATAGCCACTCACTGAATGAGTTTGTGCAGTCAAGGTCACCTGGAAAAGCCCGATAAGCAACAGAAAAGTAATAGTCAGAAATTTTCGTTTCTGTAGTGGCGAATCATGTGTCATTTGTTACAGAGTTGGAATTTTTGATTACTTGTTGTTAGTTTCATCAAAAACCACACCTCGAGGATGGCTTTAATTGCCCATCCCCAAGGTGTAGTTATGAATCATAAGTCATTTTTCCTATTGAACCTTCTTACACTCCATTTGCTTTTTAACTGGATAGTGTAGTGTGCTATCCGTATTCACGCAATACCAACTCATGTCTGAAGGAACTACATTTGAATAATCATATACATTCAAATTAGGATCTGACATTAGATGAGATGTAGTTACTATCTCTGTCCATCCTTTATTAATCTTATAATCAAGATTATGATAACCTATGATATTTGGGAAATAACCATAAAATGATTTCTTTGCAAAGTATGCTTTTGTGCAGTACACAAAAGTACTACTAGATTTTTCATTATTGAGTTTCTGAATAACACCTACTCCTTTACCATTTTTATATCCATACAAACATATAAATCCCGAATACTTTACATTTGAGTCTTCGGTTGTTGAAGGGGATGGTATAAATTGAAGATGGGTTGCGTAGGTTGGGCTACCTGCACCTAAGGTCTCACATTTACTCTCGTCTGCTTTCACATTGAGCGTAAATTCTCCTTTTGAGCCCACCTTGCACGAACCCAGTAAGCTCTCATGTTTCCAATCTAAATTTTCGTAAGCTCTCAATTCATCACACTCTCCATGATAATATTCAAGAACACCCGACAGGGTCAATGTCGTTGGGTCTGAAACTGTTCTGCCCCCTTTTTTGTCGATGTTGTTGATTTCATTGTTTAGCTGATTGCAGCTAGATAAAAACAAAGCAGCACTGGCTACTACTACCGAAAAAGCAAACGTAAATCTTGATGTTTTCATAAAAAAAAATTTAAGTTATTACTACTAGGCAAATCCAATATTGTTGCCCTTTATATATATGACTGTAAAAATGAGATTAACAGCTACTCAGAAATGATTTTTTTTTAAATATGATTTCAAAAAAACTACACCTCGAGGACGGCTTGAATTGCCAAATCCCCAAGGTGTATTCACAAAAAATAGACTTAATACTTATCTCTTATAGCATTTTGCTTGGTCTTTTGCAATATAAAACATATACATCGTTGTGTCTTTAGAGAATACCCATTGCATATCAGAATATACGGAATCGGTTACCTCGCCAGACAATTGTGGTGGATTGGTGCTGTAATTACTTTTAATATGGGTTACAATTTCGGACCATCCTTTTTTTATATTATAACTTGATACCATTACCCTACCCTCACTATCTGTCCATGTACTACCTAAACCAGAATAAGCTTTTGTTGAATAAGGAAATGTACTCTCATAGTAATTGTAATCAGTAGGCAATTGACCTATTTGTTTGCCTTTTACAATACTTCCCACTAGAGTTCCTTTTTTGTATGCATAGATTTTATTAAATCCTGTAGTCATCACTTTTCTTTCATCTGCTGTTTGAGGTGGAGGAAAGAGTGCCCATCCAATAGTATCTGAACCTATTGTGTCAGAGATATCCACTTTGGCTTGTAAATTGAGTGTAAAGCTTCCATTACTCAGAATATAACAAGTTCCTAATATTTTCTTGTACTTGAAATTTATATCATCATACACTCTCATCTCATCAAACTCTCCGCCATAATTACTGACCTGACCTGATATGGTCAATTTAATAAGATCTGAAGTTGTATCTCCATCCTTGCCAATATTGTCGATCTCAAAGTTTAGCAGATTACAGCTACTCATGAGTATACATGCACTTGAAACTAGTACTACAAATTTGAATTTTATCATACTTTTTCTTTTGTTTTTAGTTTATAATATACTGATTTTCGTGATAGGCAACAATTAAAACAGCACATGGCACATCACGAAAAAACAATTTCTAATTCATAATAGATATTACTGATTATTATGCACATCTTTTACTTCTCATTAGGTATCCACGTCTTTGAAACCCTTAGTGACGAGAAAGCACCCAAAATTCCAATACCACCAGTTATATTACTTTTAACTTGTACTGGTTCTAGCAAATACAATTTATCCTCAACCAGTTTACTGGTTTTTATAAAAAGATAATAATCTTTCGTAATGCTTTGAATATCTATATCATAACGTATTGAATCAAGAATGGTATAATCTAAGGTGTCTTGGGTGGAGACAAAAGATTTGACGTTAGAAACACTATCATACGTAATTTCAGAAAACAAACCAATAGATTCTAATTTAAGAGTAACCATCTTTCCATTAAATGATTTATCAGAAAAATAGAGTGGGTATGAATCTGTTTTACCAAATTGAGTAAGTTGATCATTTTCTATACTGTTTTTCAATTTTAGATCCATATTCCAAACCATTTCCATTTTCTTCGTCTTATTAAGATTGTAAGTATAGTATTCTGTTTTCTGTTTTCCTACTATCCTATAATAGTTCTCTGTTGAAGCATCGTCCATTATTGATAGATAAAAGAAGTTATTATCACATTTTGATTGAATCGATGATTTGTCCAATAGAATTGGCACGTTACTCTCACAAGATGCTACCCCGTATTTGGTAGATTCTATTTTAAACCTCACTACATCTGCAGGATGTGCTTTCGTAGTTGTAAAATAATTCCCTTCAGATATATGAGTTAATGTTGCTGCATATTGACCGTTCAGATATAAATCTACTTTTGCATTGTCCACATCTGTATAACTAGAATTAGAAAGAAAAAACTTACTCAATGACACATGTACTTTGACAGTGTCCTCTGGGCTTACAAAGCTACTAATCACTAATAGACTTTTAGATTGCTCGCCATTAAACTTCAAATCAGATTCACATGCTGAAATCAACTCAACTAACAATAATACAAAAAAAAGTTTTGAGCTGAAAATATTATCGATTTTTATAAACATAACGCTATAGATAATTGATTAGAATTTAATAGTATAACTAAACGATGGGATAAATGGGAAGATTGTAATTTTTTTAAAAGCTTTATTGTCATTATCATCCAAAACATCAAGCACAAAATCCGCATTTTTCTGGTTATAAACATTATACAATTGAATAGAAAAAGTTCGTTCACCCCATTTAATTTTTTTGTGCCAGTTGAACGATAAGTCAAGATGGTGATAATCAGGGTATCTGTAATTGTTTCTCATACCTACATAATCTATCTCACTAGTTTTCTCAGGTTGTTCTATTTGATATTTTTGCAAAGCAAGAGTTCCAGCCTTTCCACTACTGTAAACCCATACAGCTCCAACATCAAATTTATTTGAGAACTTATGCGAAATCACTATGCTAGCACTGTGTCTGATATCAAATTTATCTGGAAATACATTTCCAAAGCTGAGTTCCTGACCTGGTCTGTTAAACAATCGTTCCGACTTGGCCCATGTATATCCTATCCATCCTGTAGTAGCGCCGATATCCTTCTTTACCAACAGCTCAGCACCATAAGACCAACCTTTGCCCATCACCACTTTATCCTCCCATGATGTATTGGCTACATCAAAATACGAAGATCCATCTTTATACTCCAAAAGATTGTCCATTGTCTTGTAATAGCCTTCAATTGAAATATCATAAAGATTTTTGAGATTATAAAACAGACCTGCTGCATATTGATTAGAGATTGTTGGAGGAATTCTTTTTGTTGATGGAACCCAAATCTCTGTTGGTAAACCCACCCTACTATTGGACAATAAATGAATATTTTGTGACATATTGGAGTAGGCCGCTTTGACAGAGAAGTTGTCACTTAACAAATACCGAATACTGGCTCTCGGCTGTAGCGAATGATAGGTTTCGCCCTGAACATTGAACAATGAATAGTGCACACCCCCATTAGCACTCCATCTATCATTAAAGGTATAAGTGTCTTCAATATATGAGTTTAGCTCCTTCGCTATAATAGTTCTTCCCCCTATTGTAGTGTCAATAGCCATACTGCCAAGTGATATAGTGGTATTAATAGTAGGAACAAAGGAATGATAAAGTAAATTTGTCCCTATTTTGACTCTGTTTTTTGAATTTGGGGTGTAATCTAAATTGAATTTTATGCTCCAATCCTCTATCCTAGTTTTCATGGTCAAGGCTTTGTTTAAATTATCATAACCAATACTTAGTGGCATAAATGCGTAAGACCCATTAGTTTCAGATTTATAACTGACTCTCACATCTGAACGATAGCCTGTATAAGCTACACTGGTATTTACAAAAAGTTTACTGTTGACAATATGACTCCATCTTACTGCGCTAACTGCATTTTTTCCGTAAAAATTTGTATTAAAAAAAGTTTTACTATTGAATGACGATTCGATGGGCATGCTAAAATATATCACATCGTCACCCATATAACCACTAAAGAATAGCTTATCTTTATCTGAGAATTTGTGCGAAACCTTTGCACTCAAATCATAAAAATAGCACCCCACGTCGGGTAAGTTAGGCTCAGTTTTCCTCGCCATGGCTATAAGAGGTTTCGTTAATATGTCCAAATAAGTTCTTCTACCCGAAACAGCAAAAGTGGTATTCTTATTGAACAATGGGCCTTCTAAGAATAGCTTGGAGGATATGAGCCCAATGCTACCTTCACCATGAATCTTACTATTATCTCCATCTTTTAAATAAACATCTACAACCGAAGACAGTCGTCCGCCAAATCTGGCGGGAAAATCACCTTTGTAAAGTGTTACATTTTTAATCGCATTAGCATCAAAAGCTGAGAAAAAGCCTAACATGTGATTCACATTGTATAGAGGAGTTCCATCCAGCAAAAACAGATTTTGATCTGGACCACCCCCTCTGACATACATCCCTGATGAACCTTCGGTTCCTCCTTTTACACCAGGGAGTAGTTGTAAGGTTTTGATCACATCTGTTTCACCCATGATTACTGGAAGTGACTTTATTTTATCAACATCAATAGTAACGGCACTCATGTGTACTCCTTGAACACCAGTTTCGTCTCTTCTAGCCTGAACCACCACTTCCTTTAATGTGTTTACATCCATCTGAATATTAATGGTTGTGTCTGATTTGAGATGAAGCTCAAGTGTTTTAGAGCGATATCCCACATATGAAAAAGTCACTACCGATTTCCCCACAGGTACCTGTATGGAGTAAAATCCATAGCTATTGGTAAAAGTTCCTTGTTTTGAGACCTTATTATAAACCGAAGCTCCAATAACCGTCTCACCATTCAACGAATCGGTTACAAAGCCATTAATAACAACGTGTTGCCCCATCAATGAGAAAGACGAGACGACAAGCAATAGTGTAATAAAAATTCTATTCATTCTTTTAAGAAGCTCAAACTAATAATTTATGTATAATCTGGGATAACACAGAAAGACCATCGAGGAATCAATCTTTTACACACCTCACAGACAATCCACTTTGCAGTGTATTGACAGTTCGAGTCACTATGCTGTTGTGATAAAAATACATTTCCCTATCTAAAACACCTTCCCCACCAAATCCACTCACTGCCCACCATTTACAAAAAAATCCTGTACCGGTGCTTCCTTCTGCCCCATCCATATATCGCACACCACATGGAGTTGCATTAAATCCTGCAGAGTTATTCTGATTGAGGTTGCTACCTACAGTACCTTCCATGGGAAATGTCACCCATCCTTGATTGGAGGCAAGTGCTTTGGCGGAGTTAAGAGAGATGCCAAAGTTGGCATCCACATAGTTGGTAAGCACTGTCCAGTCCTCATCAGTAGCCACGTGCCACCCAGTGGGTGCTATGTTGCGACTGTCTGACACAGCATACCAGTTGTACAATCTGCCATTTTGCGTAATGGAATCTACAGATGTAGTATTGTTATACGTACATTGCGCAGGAGTGCTTAGACTGTTCCATTGGGTATCGTCAGTTACACTGGGAATGGGATCTCCGTTTTGGAATTTGGTAGTCCTTAGGTTTTGTGCCAACCAAGTTTGTGAGCCTATAACTACAGTAGTATATTGGTTGCCATCCGCATCTTTACAATCCAACAGATTAAAGCTCACAGATTTACTTGCCATGGGCACATCTGTGGTAATAGTTTCATATTTTCCTGACGAATAACATTTATACACAAGCTGATCCCCATGATCGTATGTCATAGTGGTGATATTGGTAGTGGAACTAGCTGATACTTTCTGAATTTTGGAGGTTTGCTCATTCAATATCTCATTTCTAGCAAAATCAATAGTCGGTTGGTTGACCTCACCATTAACTGACATTGCCTTGGAGGTGAAGTTATACCCAGTACCTTTTACATTTATCAGAAAAGTGCCTCTAGGCAGAGCCAGTTGAAAAGCATTCATTCCTGCTTGTAAAAACAGAGTTCGGTAAGTTAACAAAGTGCCATTCATCGTAAAAACGGCAACGGTAGCCTCACCATCGTTATAAACAGGAAACTCAACAATTGCAGAGTTCTGAATCGGATTGGGAATAATGTTTATGCTGCGATTATCATGAGGCGTGTTGCTCATGTTAGTGGGAAGGCTAGAAGTTAGCAAAAGCACATTGCCTTCTGGTACAGTCACTTGAGTGCCTTTGGTGAGATTCTGAATCACTACGCTGTCTATCTTAGTACTCACTCCAGTACCTGTAAAACTGATGGTATAATACGCAGCTGAAGTCTGGGCGACATTCAATAACAAAAATGCTAATGTAAGATAAAGAAAATGTTTTGTTGAGTTCATGAATTTTTTTGTGTTCGTAAATGTTAGTTGGGGATAAACCAGCAACTCACTGTTATGTACACCTATGGTATACATAATAGTGATAGCCAGTTCTGTTCTTAAATTTAGACGTTGAAAAAATGAGGCGTGAAATCATCATGACACTCATTTTGAGTCATAAAAAATTCAAAAACGTAGATATTTTACAATCTGAATCGATTAGTTTTTAATAAACCTCAAGGTATCATAGTCGTTTGCAGATGTTTTGATTTTGACCAAATACATCCCTTGCTTCAATGAAGATACGTAAAGTGTTATCGCATCCGAATTTTCAACTTTCTCACTCATCACAAGGGCTCCTTGTAAGTTAATAATATCAACAGAAGCGGAAGTAACTGGCGTGCCAAATCGCACAGTTATTTCATTCGTACACACAGTAGGACTAAGCTTTATGAAAGTCTGTTCGTCAATGTCTGTTTTTATGAGAGTGTCGCGTAGCATGGTGCTATCAGCCACAGAAATTACACGAGAACAACTTTTACATTTTATTTTCCCCGCTGAAGCATGAGAAATAGATGCACCAATCAATAAGATTAGAGCCACAAATGAGTTGAATTTTAGTTTCATAATCAGTTTCAATTGTTAGTTGATAAAATTTTTAGTCTTTAATGAGGCGTATAGAATATCCTACCGTTTTGAGATCAACTGCATCGGTCATCGTACTCATTCCAACAGATCCTTTAGTAGTGTTATCTCCTATAAAAAACGGGCTGCTACTACCTGTGTCCATGTTGGTATTATTTGTCCAAAACACGGCTAATGTACCCCTGTTGGAATAGTTTTGTATAATCTGTAGATTAGTTGGAACTTCGGGTAATTTTACTCCTGCAGGTAATATTGTAAATCCAGAGCCATTATCAGTCTTCAATGCAGCACTCCATTCATCTGTGGCACATAGATATTTAGCCGCACTATTATCGCTCCCTGGTTTTGTACAGTTCTTAGAAGCATAATCCAGCAATGTTTTCCACTCGCTTATTGAGGGAATATGCCAACCTTTTGGTGCTATATTTCTTGGGTCGTTGGCTGCATACCAGTTATACAATCTTCCCCATTTCCCTGGAGTGGCAGCATCGTTGTATATACACTGTAGTCCCGTGGTGTCAACTTGCCATATAGCACAGGAATTTTCAGAGGTAATAGCATCGCCATTTCTAAAGTAAGTGCTTCTAAGATTTTCTGCCATCCATGTTTGTGTCCCAATGGTGATAGTTTTATACACATTGCCATCATTGTCTGTCATGGTATCATAGGTTTTGGAGGGGTTGAATTTAATGCCTTGGTCAACGTATCCACTTTGATTGGTGTTGGTGTTGGTGTTTTTTTGATCTAAGTTATTGATCTCATTATTAAGCTGATTACAGCTAGTAAACAACATAGCAGCACTTGCAAGTACTACAGTGAGTGCAAAAATAAATTTCATTTTTTTCATACCTTCTTTTATTTTAGTTGGTTTATAGTTTTTGTTTTTCTACTTCTTTGTAAACACGGTGGTCTCTCCATCATCCGCATAATCTCCGTCTTTGTTATAATCTGTTTTTGTAGTTAACAGATTGTTTGCCACAGAATAGAGCACGTCAAACTGCGATGAATAACCGTATTTCAACAGTGCACTGTCAAACTCTTTCGAACCTTTTTTATAGGTTAAGTAAGAGAGAGTGGGAATACTGCCTGTAATATTAAAAGTAGTATCAGGGATAATAGTCTCTGAAACAGAAACTGAGGCTTTATCACCATTGACGATTTGTGTGCCTGCCATCGAAACTATTTTGATAGCTGCAATTGGAGTTACTAGGTTTTTGCTTAAAGAGAAGTCGGTCTTGGTGACTGTCAAGTTATTGGTATATAACCCACTCACATCTTGGTTGACCCATGTGCCCACATATTCAGGTATCTTTTCAACCTCATCCTTTTTGCAAGATGTAGATAGCCCGGTGAGTAAAACTAGGACTAGTACCAATTTAGTTGTTGATTTCATTTTTATCATGTGTGTTTGTTGTTATGGATTTTTTTACGGAATAAATCAGAATTGAAATTTTGGTCAGTGCCCAATAAGCATTTATAAGAATTTAAGCATTGTTTTTGTATGTTCATTCCTCTGTTAATCAACATTTTAACTTATATATGAATCCTGGTAACTACTTAATTGCTGGGTACACTGACCAAAAGTGTTATAATCAAAATCAGTCTTTGATTAATCTTATTGAATAGCCATCTTGTGGTGCATCAGCCACTTCTGGGCTTACATACACACCAGTAACACCATAAGCTTTTAAATCCAGAATAGAAAAGGTAAGTGGAGAATTTAAAGGGACAGTGACTGTACTCCAATAAACGGTTTCCTGCCCCCTGTTTGCATAGTTATATAGATTTTGATAAGGCGCCTTTGGCATAAAAGGAAATTTGTGACCTGCTGGAAGAGCAGTAAAACCAGAACCATTATCGTTTGGATAAGAAGCATCCCATTCCTTGGTACAACAAAGATATCCTCCAACAGATTGTGAATCACTGGGCTTAGAACAATGACTGTTTGCATAATCATACAAGGTTCTCCATTCTTTATTAGTGGGAACGTGCCATCCTTTGGGAGCAATACCTCGAGCGTCAGTAGCTGCATACCAGTTGTACAATCTTCCCCATTTTCCTGGAGTGCTGGCATCTTCATAGATACATTGTAATCCATTGGATTTTGAAGATATTGTATCCATACCAGCCATTTGCCAATCTGAGATTTTACTGCTTGAAGCAATTTGGTCACCATTCCTGTAGTGAGTAGTTCTCAAGTTTTCTGCCATCCATGTTTGATTGCCAATTGTAATGGTTTTATACACATTACCATCATTGTCTGTCATGGTGCCGTAGGTTTTTGACGGATTAAAAACAATGCCTTGATCAACGTATCCACTTTGATTTCCACTGTTGCCATTGTTATTTTGACCTAAGTTGTTAATCTCATTGTTAAGCATGTTACAACTGCTTAATAGTAAACTTGCACTTGTTGCTACTACTGAGAGTGCGAACATAAATTTTGTTGATTTCATAAAATAATTTTTAAAGTTTATAGACTCAAGGATATTGTACAATTTAGCCTTCTACATATAAGACTTGAAAAATAGAAATAACAGCTACTTGAAAATGTTTTTTTTTACTATTAAGCGACAAAATTTAATATTTATCGCTTAATAGTGAAAAATCAAAAGCATAATCTACATAAAAACAATGCGTGAACTTTTATTAAAATCTATTTCAAGCAGATACATGGTGTTATAGAATTTGCTTATCAAATAATTAAAATGAATATCATTTTACTGACAATTTTCCAGAATATGTTTCATTGCCAGAAACTACTTTAACAAAGTTGATAGCTGTTGCATGTTCTGGAACTGCAAATTGCAATCCTTCTGAGGTGATAGAAGGTAAAATTGTTGAAATCAAAGCACCAGTAGCATTATAGACTAAAACTTGACTTTGAGCATCGAATGTTCCTTTTACTGTTATCAATTGGCCAGCACTGGCAGGATTAGGGTAAATTGACAAAGATGTTATAATAGGTGTTGCAATACCTGAAGAAGTAGGGCTAAACTGTTTTGGACAAAAATTTGGACCTCGACCAGGTGCACCACCTCCTTTATCGTCTGCGTTCATGTGGAATACAACACCTTCACCATAAGGATATACTTTTTCGGATGATGCATTATATGTCAACTCTGAAACATCTGCAGTTCCCTTGTTCGGGTCTGTAGGATCAACTTTGATTGGTACTAATGCCCATTTACTCCAATCAAGAGGTGCAACAGCATAAATGTTATCTGGCACACAATTAAAAATACCACTCACACTGATTTTGGATCCTTCAAATGTCGCATTATAGTTGTCACAATAGGTAGGAACTACACCTTTGCATTTGTCTGCTAGACAGTTGCCATCACAAGTCTGATTGCAATCTTCCGATTTTGCTCCTTTAGGTAAATCATTTTCAGTAGTTTTTAGTGCCATAAATGCTGCAGAACTGCCATTAGCACCATTCTTCAAAGGATCACCATAAGAAGTGCCTAGTCTACTTGACAAATATGTAGCTGTAGCTGCACCTGGTGTATAAGTACCATAAGGAGTAATATCTACATAACAAGTTTTACACCAACTAGCATCTGTCAAATAACAAATCCAAGGTTCTTGAATACCTTTAGTTGGAAGATTCTTAATAGTAAATTTCCTTGTCATAGCATCCCAAGTAATTTTTACTCCGTTACAGATTTCAGGCTTTTTATCGTAAGCCATCAAAGAAGTACTAGCACCTAGTAGTAAGATTGCTAGAGTAGATTTCAAAAAATATTTTGCGTTCATAATATAATTTTTTTAAAAGTTAATAGACTTAAGGATATTGTACAATTTAGCCCTCTGTATATATGACTCTAAAAAATAATGTTACAGCTACTCAGAAATCAATTATTTTTAATAATTTTTTTAATGTTCTGATTTTAAATGATTTTAGTTTGATTTGTTTTTTTTATATTCGAGAGGATGTGTTGAGATAAAAAGGCTTAATCAGAAATTTTAGACTGTCTTAATGTAATTTTAGACGTCAATACTAAGCCTATCTTCTTTTAAATGCTTGATTGGTTTTGGATTGGAATATCCATGGTGAGAGGTCTAGTTTGATGCCTGCTGTAGCTCCGAAACCAAATTGTTGTCCTTCTCTGACGAGGGCACCGCTGGTTGAGTCTTTTAGGTTTTTAAACAGCAGATAGCATTGAGGTCCTACAAATACATCTAAGTTAGGAAGTATTCGGTAGGACACGGTAGGGCGCAATTGAACGAAATTAACTCTAATTCCTTTGTTGAAGTTATTTCCACCTATTATAAAGTGATCTGTTATCTCTGCGTGAATGGACAAGCGTTTGTATGATAGCACACGACTTCCTATCCCGAATCCAATCAATGACGACTGCAAATCCATTGAATAGGAGGCTGTTCCATAAATCGGCTGTAGCCCAAAGTGTGCTGATGCATTGGCAAATAGATGATAGGCAGACAGTTCTACATCTACATAAGGTTGGATTTTAGGCAAATCTGGTTTTCCTATTGCCGACTTTGTGGGTTGTGGTTTTACTGCACGTTCAGGTTTAGTTTTTGGAAGTTTCACTTCACTACTTGGTTTCTTTTTTGGAGCCACTGAAGTTTCTTGTTGGTTCTGTGTCTGAACTTCGTGGGGTTTATCTGGGGTCAGAGGTTTGATAAGTGTATCATGGGCTATGGGACTGCTGGTCGGAATTTCCACTGTGTTTACAGTTTCTAGCACTTCGTTTGTGGAGTAGGAGGGCTCGATGTCAACAGGAGTTGAAACCTTGGGCTCGTCCATAGATACG
>CAIUKZ010000355.1 GCA_903899865.1 uncultured Bacteroidales bacterium
GAAAAACTAGCGCTCGGCAGGCTCAAATCGTCCAAACTCATCCCGTCGAAATACGACGGGACTCAAACAGGACGATTTTTAACCGCCTACCTCACTTGTTTTTCGGCTCACCGGACAAGGTCGGTCGGTTGCAGGAAGCTTGTCTGTCAATAGATCATTAAGTGGATAATCATTATAAATTTTAATCGCTAGGCAGATTATAACTATTTCACTTATTCTCTACTAAGTATATTCAAACGCACGCCTTAAAAAGTCCCCTAAGGGGGATTTAGGGGGCTACTCGTTACCTCCCTATCCGCTCCAAAGCTAGCTCGAGCATATCTTCTGGACAGCAAAGTGAAATACGGATGTATCGCTTGCCTTTGTCGCCAAAGATTATCCCGGGTGTAATAAATACATTTTTTTGATGTAGTATCTGGTCGGCCAATTGGGCTGAGTCTTCGCAGTTGTCCGGGATTTTTGCCCATACAAACATGCCTACCTGTGAGTTGTCATACCGGCAAGACAGCGCATCCATTATTTTACAAGCCAATACCCTTCGTTTTGCATAGACCACATTCATGGTTTCATGCCATTGTTCTAAGTTTTGGAGAGCTATCACAGCACCTTTCATCATGGGTCGAAACATGCCTGAGTCCACATTGGATTTTACTTTCAGCACCCATTCTACAAACTGAGCATTGGATGCTAGCATGGCCATGCGCCAACCTGCCATGTTGTGTGATTTGCTCATCGAATTGAGTTCGATACAAATGTCCATTGCACCTTCCTCAGACAGAATGCTTAACTTTTTATCATTAAGAATGAAGCTGTATGGATTGTCGTTGCAAATGACAATAGAATGTTTTTTGCCGAATGCGACTAGCTTCTTAAACAATTCTTCACTTGCAGCTGCACCAGTTGGCATGTTAGGATAATTGACCCACATAAGTTTGACTTTGCTCAGATCCATTCTTTCCAGAGCATCAAAATCTGGTTGCCATTGCTTGTTTTCGTCTAAATCATAGTTGATAATTTCTGCACCACAAAGTTTGCTAGCAGAGGTGTAAGTTGGGTATCCTGGATTAGGAACAAGCACACTATCGCCAGGGTTCACAAATGCTAATGTGATGTGTAAAATTCCTTCTTTAGAACCTATCAGTGGTTGAATCTCATGAGTGGGGTCAAGGCTTACTCCATACCATTTTTTATACCAGTTGGCAAAACCTTCTCGCAACTCAGGAAGACCCACATAGCTTTGATAACCATGCGCACTGTGTTGACATGCATCGTCACACAATGCTTTGATAGTAGCTTCGGAAGGTGGTAAATCAGGATTGCCAATTCCGAGATTGATGACATTTTTTCCTTCGGCATTCATCTTTGCTACCTCTTTGAGTTTGGTTGAGAAATAGTATTCGGTCACACTATTCAGTCGGGTTGCAGGTTGTATATTCATTGGTTGTTGGTTTGTTGTTTCATTGGTTCATAGAGTTTATAGGGTTCATCGGTTTATCGGTTTATAAAGTTCATAGGGTTCATCGGTTCATTGGGTTCATACGTTCATGGCTTCATCTGGTTTATAGGTTCGTATAGTTATTGGTTGTTCGTTTATTTAGTTCTTAGGTAACATGGTGTGATTGATTAATCCTCAAATTCTTATAAACTTAATGAACCTAATAAACCAAATAAACTTATGAACTTCTCAACGTATGAACCCAATGAACCCTATAAACTAACACCCCAATACCCCAAAACACTCCACTCACTCCGGTGTTAGCGCCATGTGGTATTCGCCAAGTATTTCTAAGTCGCGCGTTAGTGGCCCGATTTCCTTTATTGCGTTTTGAAATTGATTATAATCAGTAAATGTAAAATCTATATAAAACTGATACCTCCATTCTTCGCCGATGATGGGAAGGGATTGGATTTTGGTCAAGTTCATGTGATTGTCCGCCAAGATGGTAAGCACTTTTGCTAAACTTCCCTCATGATGCGACAGTGAAAATACCAGTGAAACTTTATCCACCTGTAGTCCTTTTTTCAATTGACTAGCCAGTTGAGGCTGTGCAATGATTAGAAATCGAGTGAAATTGCGCTTATTAGTTTCTATACCTTTCGCTAATATGTCAAGTTCATACATTTGAGCAGCTAGTGAGCTACATATCGCTGCGCGTCCCTTGAGACCTTTTACGGCTATTTCTTTGGCCGACAATGCAGTATCTTCACTCGCTATTGCTCGCATATATTTGTGTGATGCAAAGAAATCTTCAC
>CAIUKZ010000356.1 GCA_903899865.1 uncultured Bacteroidales bacterium
AGGAAAATAAATTGATTTATCAAAACTCACTCTTCCCAGATTTATAGGGGGCTTACTTTCGAAAAAGTGCAAAAAGACGAAATGAAAACCCTTTATTCATAAGGGACAAATATAATTTTGAGATTTTACCGGACAACAATGTTTTTATTTAAAGAAAATGATTATTTTTTACTCCAAAATTAGTTCAATTCAGAAATTAATGTAATTTTGTAATCTACGATTTAACAACTCATACTTGTATCACTCCCTTTAACCATCTATCACTATGTTTCTTAAGACTTTTAGATTGGGTGGAATCCATCCTAAATCCAATAAATTCGCATCAGCCAGTACTACCAAGGTGCTAGCATTGCCTGACTTGGTGAAGATACCACTGGTAAGTCATATCGGTGCACCGAGTATGCCGATTGTTAATCCTGGTGATAAAGTGAAAGTAGGACAACTTATCGGGCAGGCTAATGGACATGTTTCAGCCAATGTTCACTCCTCAGTGTCGGGTACTGTTCTGAAAATTGACAGTATTCTTGATGTGTCAGGAAAAGAACAAAGTGCTGTTTTTATTCAAGTTGAAGGTGATGAATGGGATGAGAAAATTGATTGTACTCCCGATGTAATCGTGGCCTGTGATCTCGAGATTCCACATATACTCAATAAAATAATGAATGCCGGAATCGTGGGCTTAGGTGGAGCCACGTTTCCCACTCATGTGAAGCTGATGGTACCTCCAGGTAAAAAAGCTGAGGTGTTGTTGATCAATGGGATAGAATGTGAGCCCTACTTGACATGTGATCATCGATTGATGTTGGAACGTGGTGAGCAGATTTTAGTCGGTATATCCATCGTGATGAAAGTGATAGGCGTTTCTAGAGCCATTATAGGTGTGGAAATCAATAAAAAAGATGCAATCGAAAATTTAAAGGGCTTAGTCAAATCATTTAAGGGCATTGAGATAGTTCCTCTCAAAAATAAGTACCCACAGGGTGGCGAAAAGCAATTGATAGAGGCATTGACTGATAAGCAAGTGCCATGTGGCGGTTTGCCCATTGATGTAGGTTGTGTGGTTCAAAATGTGGCTACTGCCCATGCTGTGTATGAAGCGGTACAAAAGAACAAGCCATTAATAGAACGGATTATTACCGTGACTGGAAAATCAGTGAAATCTCATGGTAATTATTGGGTGAGGATAGGAGTCCCATTTACATTTTTGGTAGAGCAGACCGGAGGAGTGCCCCATGATACTGGTAAAATAGTAATAGGTGGACCGATGATGGGCAGAGCGTTAACTAGTCTTGAAAGCGTAGCCTCCAAGGGTACAGCAGGCTTGCTATATGTTCAAAATGAAGAGACTATCCAAAAACAAGAACAAAATTGTATCAGATGTTCGAAGTGCATAACAGATTGTCCGATGGGTCTTGAACAATTTTTGCTAAAAAGTCAAGCAGATTTGATGTTTTGGATGGAGATGGAGGAAAGCAGAGTGATGGATTGCATTGAGTGTGGTTGCTGTGATTATAGTTGTCCTTCCAATAAGCCATTGTTGGCAGCCATCAGAAAAGGAAAACAAGAGGTTGGTGCTTTAATACGACAACGACAACACTGATCAGGAATAGTTATTTGTACTCGAGTGTCTGCTTGGTGTCTCCCTGATTGATTTTGCAAGAATAGTTTTAAAATAACTTAGATTTAAGAGGATGTCTGAATTAAACAAATTTCATGTTTCTCCGTCACCGCATGTTCATGGCGGTGATACGGTGTTCTCTAAAATGGGGACTGTAATTATTGCATTACTTCCAGCATATTTTGTGGGATTGTATTATTTTGGGCTGGGTGCCCTAATTGTATCAGGTGTGGCAATCGTTTCATGCTTAATCATTGAATTTTTCATTCAAAAATTCGTACTCAAACAAAAATCCACCATCACTGACGGCTCTGCTTTACTTACTGGATTACTATTGGGCATGAATCTTCCATCTAATATCCCAGTTTGGATGGTTGTGGTGGGTGCATTAGTAGCCATTGGTGTTGCCAAAATGAGCTTTGGAGGGCTAGGGCAGAATATCTTCAATCCCGCATTGGTAGGGCGTGTGTTTATGCTCATTTCCTTCCCAGCACAAATGACGGTTTGGCCAGCTCCTATGCCACTTAATATGCATTACTTAGATGCGGAAACTGCCGCAACCGCCCTTTCTATTTCTAAAGAATTCTCGGTTCATGCTGTCAATAATTGGGATTTGTTTATAGGCAATGCTGGTGGTTCTATTGGTGAGGTTTCAGCTTTGGCATTGTTGTTTGGATTCGCAATTTTATTGGTTAGAAAGGTCATAAAATGGCATATTCCAGTAAGTATTATTGCTACTGTATTTGTCTTGTCAGGTTTATTTCACATCCTTAATCCTGAAAATTTCCCTACTACACCCGTTTTTCATATTCTATCAGGTGGTCTTATGCTTGGAGCTATTTTTATGGCTACTGATTATTCCACATCACCCATGACTCCTGTTGGGATGCTGATTTATGGCGTTGGTATTGGAATAATTACTCTGCTTATTCGTAATTATGGAATATATCCCGAGGGTATTTCTTTTGCCATTTTGATTATGAATGGTGCTACTCCATTGATAAATAAGTATGTAAAACCAAAACGATATTGGGAGGGAACTAAACGATGAATAGACCAAGATTCAGTATCATCAACGCAAGTTTTTTGTTTCTTGTAGTGAGTTTCATTTCTATCACTGTGTTAGGATTGATTCATTATTGTACAAATGAAAATAGGACTAAAATTCCAACCTTCGAAACCCTTGAAACTTTTAAGTACGTTCTTCCATTGTTTCAAAAAGTAGATTCGATACCTCTTGAATTTAAGGAAGGGCAAGAGACCATAAAAGTGTATAAGGCGTACGATCAATATAAAAAGTGTGTGGGCGCTATCGTGTGTTCAACCTCACACAATGGTTATGTGGGTGAGATTGATGTTTTGATAGGGTTTGATGCTAAAGGCGAGATTTTAAACTACCGGGTTCTCCGACACAAGGAAACGATTGGTTTAGGCGCTCGTATTGTCAATTGGTTTAAATCAAAAGAAGGCGGACATAATATAATAGGAGTAAAGGTAAATGAAACCAATCTGTCGTTGATTGAGGATGGCGGTGAAATACAGGCTGTTACAGGAGCTACCGTGAGTGCAAGAGCCTTTCTTTTCGCAGTAAGGAATGCATACTTAGTGTTGTTGAAAAAAACAGATGTATTTGGTGATAGTGGGCTCATTGATGAGTCTAATTCTAGTCCAGAACCAACATCCGAATCAGATTCTCTAAAAGTAAGTACATTGAAAGGGGGACCAAATGAGTAATTCAAAATCGTTTTTTGAAGGGGTTGTTTCTAATAATCCAGTTTTTGTATTTGTGCTAGGTGCATGTCCTACCTTAGCAGTTACTAATACAGCTATTGGCGGATTGAGCATAGCACTATGTACCGCATTGGTGTTGTTATTGTCTAATTTTACCATTTCGCTTATCAAAGGTTTAATTCCAACCAAGGTTGAAATTACTACTTCACTACTTATTATTGCAACTTTTACAGCCGTAATTCAATTGATTTTTTATTCTCAACTTCCACTTCTGTACGATAAAGTAGGCATCTATTGTCCGCTTATAATCACCAATGTTGTATTATTACGTAGAGCCATTATGTTTGCAGTAGAGGAAACGGTCATGGCAAGTATTTTTGATGCGTTGGGCAATGGTATTGGATTTATAGCAGCATTGACATTGCTGTCTGGTATCAGAGAACTTCTAGGAACTGGTCGGTTGTTTGAATATCAGGTCTTTTCCGAAAATTTTGGCACATCACTTATCGCCATGGCGCCTGGTGCATTAATCGTATTAGGACTGATAATTGCATTTTTCAATTCGGTGAAACGTGCCAGAAAAGTGAATTTAGACACGCAAGGGAATTGAAATTCTATCCTCATTGTGACTGTGACATTTTAAAAGAAAGCCATGTTGCATTGGTGTAGATAGGATGTGACCCAATGAATGGTGTTTTTGAACTATCAAAACGGTCCACTTGTTGTCGCCCGATTTAAGTATGTATAATAAGATTCTTCCGTTAAACCCCGTAACAGCAGTGTATGAAATATTTAATCCTACTAATTAGTTCTGTTTTTGTGAATAACGTAGTGCTCACACAGTTATTCGGTATTTCTCCTTTGTTGGTTGTCACTCGAAAAGTTGAATCGACTATTTATTTTTCTATAGTAGTTGCCACTGTTCTTGTCTTTTCTACAATTCTTAATTTCTTGGTAGAGACATATATATTGATACCTTTTCATATCGAGTATTTTCAGATAGTGGCTTTTGTGGTACTGATATTGATTGTCAGTCGCATGGTTCAAATTACCTTATCAAATTTCCCTACGTTTGTTAATCGCTTTCAGGATAACTTCTTTGTGCTATTGGTTGCCAATAGTACGATACTTGGTGCAAGCCTTTTGGCAATCAAAAATGAATTTGATTTCTTAACCACTGTTGTTTTTGCATTTGGTTCAGCTATCGGATACCTGCTTGTCATGATCATTTTCTCGGCCATTCAAGAGCATCTCCGCCTTGAAAAGATACCCAAGTCCATGGAGGGCTACCCCATTCTGCTAATTGCGGCAGGTTTGCTCGCTATGGCATTTGTAGGCTTTCAGTGATATCCATATAATCAACATCCACTCATTTCTATTGACTAACTGTTCCAATTGTTGAGGAAATATGTTCAAAGATTTTTTCTATTTTTCGAGAAGTCAACGGATTGGAATAGTTGTGTTGTTAGTATTAATAGTTGTGATGTTGCTAGCCGACTTGTCCTTGCCTTATTTATTGCCTTCTCCTAAGGAGTCAGATACAGCATTTACTGCCAAAGTAGAGTTGTTCAAGAAAACATTGGTGGACCGAGATAGTCTACGTGAGTATCAATGGAAATCCAAATTCGAAAGCAAATCGTCCAAGTTCAACAAGCCTATTTATGCACTTTCTACATTTGATCCCAATAAATTAGATTCCTCTGGTTTTGTTCGTTTGGGTTTGAAGCCATACATTGCCTCCAATATTTTGAAATATAGAGTCCGTGGCGGAAAATTTCGGACGCCCTCCGACTTTAAACGAGTATATGGCATCACGCCTGAAAAATTTGAAGAGCTACAGCCTTATATCGTCATTGAGCCAGATACGAAAGCTTATTTGGATTCAACAAATCATTCGAATAAGGAACTTAAGCAAGAAATAATTGTTGATATCAACAGGGCTGATACGGCAGAACTGATGAAGGTGAAAGGAATAGGAGCGGGCTATGCTAAAAGAATAGTAGGATATAGGAAGGTGCTTGGCGGCTATGTGAAAGTGGAGCAGCTGAAAGAGGTATATGGAATGACTGCGGAGAATTACGAGAGGATTAAAGCGTCGTGTAAGGTGAGTGTTTTTGACATTCAGAAAATTAGAGTCAATATTGCGAGTGTTCAGCGCTTAACTGCTCATCCTTACCTTCGGTTTTATAAAGCGAAAGCCATTTATGAATTAAGACGTGAAAAGGGAAAACTTCACGGAATATCCGAAATTGCAGGTTTACCAGTTTTCACCAAGGAGGAGATTGAAAAAATTGAACCGTACCTGAGTTTTGAATAATGGTTAGATGTTTGATTTACAGTAAAATGTTTATAATAAAATAATTATGATTAAAATTTCAGGATACGTCGTTGATGTGTTCAAACGAACGTTAGAGAAAGGCATTGTGTGTGTGGACAATGGAAAGATAGTGGACATACTGCCTGCGCAAGAAGTGGACATGCAGTTCATCATGCCAGGTTTTGTTGATGCTCACATTCACA
>CAIUKZ010000357.1 GCA_903899865.1 uncultured Bacteroidales bacterium
ATTTCAATCGCATCTTCAGCTTTCCTCAATGGACTTTCCGCTCGGTTTACGTCTCTGTCATCTCGTTCTATGACATTGGCCAATACGTCTTCGTAGCTGATATTTTCGCCCTTGGCTTTCATTTCATCGTAGCGTCGTTGGGCTCTTATTTCAGGTGAGGCGGTAAGGAATAGCTTCAGTTCGGCATCTGGAAATACCACAGTGCCAATATCTCTGCCATCCATCACGATGCCTTTTTGTTGTCCCATGAGTTGCTGCTGGCGCACCAGTTCCTTTCTCACAAACCCAAGTGCACTTACTCGGCTAGCTCCATTGGCCACAATAAGT
Organism: uncultured Bacteroidales bacterium; assembly: GCA_903899865.1. GTDB lineage: Bacteria > Bacteroidota > Bacteroidia > Bacteroidales > Paludibacteraceae > Paludibacter. The sequence continues at coordinate 328 of CAIUKZ010000357.1, forward strand.
GTCCTAATTTTTGATTCAACGTTTTCTCCATTCAGAAAAACTTCCGTTTTTCCTGATGAGTTCGTTTGAAATGAAATGTGAATGTCTGACATTTGTTTTTCAAGCGTTTCAGCATCAATGTTTGTATCTGTCATCAGTCCATTTTCGATACAGTAAAGTGAAACAGCTCGGTACATGGCTCCAGTGTCAACATAGATATAGCCACTTGTACGTGCCAATTCTTTGGCCATTGTGCTTTTTCCACAGGATGAGAATCCATCTATTGCCACTACAATTTTTTTTGACATACTATTACATTCTAAATTCATTCAAAGATGTGTTGATCGAAAACTGGTAGGAGTTGATCCCAGGTTGAAATTGAGTCCACGCAAATCCAACTTGGAATTTGTAGAGTTTGATGCCGGCACCAAATGAAAATCCAGCCAAACTCTTATAGCCATTTACACTCATTTCTTGATGTCTGCGGTGATTATAGGCTGCCGAAAGATAGAAATTTTTTCCTGGCAAAAGTTCCAGCCCCAATATGGTGTGACGAAATGCCATGTCTGCAAAGCTTACTTTGTTACTTTCATCATCCGAAGACTTGTTATCATTATTTATGCTTGTGATGTTGGTGTTCGGAAGGTTGTTTGTCTGATAGCTCAGATTGAAACGTTGCAAATTGTGTAGTGTTAATGAGACACGGATAGGAGCGTGGGCAAATTTTTTTGTCAATCCTGCTTCCACATTGATGGGTAGGGGTTCATAGTGTTGTGAGTTAAATTCGGCATAATAGCCCTTAAGTTGTGTCCCTATATTACGTATTGTAAGCCCTGCTGAGAATTGTTTTGCGGGGTTGTGGTAGGATACCCCTCCATCAAGTGCCATCCCAAAACTGGTATATCTTTCCAGTGCAGAGTAAATGGGCTTTATGATTCCACCTACAGTGATTTTTGGGGTTAGTTGCTTGGTGTAAATAAGATTTAAAGCATAGTCTTTTGCGCTGAATGTCCCTTCACCCATATCCGTAGCATCCTTGGCTTTGAACAATCCATAGTCTATGTACTGAATGCCTACAGCAATTCTACTTGTACTGTCTAAGCTTCGTGCATACACCGCCGAGCCAAATTTTACGTCAGCCAAATAGCTCGAATAGTTGAGCCCTACTGTGTTGTGAGATTCATGGGTTAATAAAGCAGGATTGCGGAAAGCAAAGTTGATGTCATTGTCGCGCAGTGAAACATTGGTGCCTCCCAGTGCTGCTAAGCGAGAGGAAACTGGTAAATCCATGAATGTGTAAACTCCATAACCGGCTTGCGAGAAGCTTGTCAAACTTATGAATGAAAGACAGATTAGTAGAATTAATTTGTTACTGGTCATTGTCGTGAATTTAAAGTATGAATGCTTGGTTGCTTAAGAAAGTTCACCACTGTTCAATTCAGACAACAATCATACATATCGTAGTCAAAGATACGCCAATTTTGCGAACTGAAATAGTGAAGAATGGTATATAAACGAAGAAATGTTCTGAAATTATACTTTTGACAAATTATTTCAAAAGATTATCGTCGTATTGCTTGATATTCAAATAAATACTAATTAACAACAGGCTATAAAATTCTTTCCTAAAAAAATTGTACCTTTGTTCTCTTATCATATTCTCCAATTATGGGGAGGATAGAGCGAATGAAAAATGGAAAATAAAAAAACTGAAATATACGAAGAACGAGCTGTGTTAGTGGGACTTATCACCCAGTCGCAAAAGGAAGATAAAGCTCGTGAATACTTGGATGAGCTGGCTTTTCTTGCTGAAACAGCTGGTGCAGCACCCGAAAAATTATTCCTTCAACGCATTGATTATGCCAACCCTAGAACATTCGTTGGTCCTGGAAAGTTGGATGAAATTAAAGCTTATGTGGATGAAAATGACATAGGTCTGGTGATTTTTGACGATGAGCTCACGCCTAAGCAACTCCGCATCATAGAGGGTGAATTGAAAGTGATGATACTGGATCGTACGAGTTTAATCCTTGATATTTTTGCAAAACGTGCCCAAACTGCCAACGCCAAGACACAAGTGGAACTGGCTCAGTGTCAATACATGTTGCCACGCCTTACTCGTCTGTGGACGCACTTGGAGCGGCAGCGAGGAGGGATAGGGATGCGCGGACCGGGTGAAACGCAAATAGAGACCGACAGACGGATCATCCTCACCAAAATATCATTGCTCAAGCAAAATCTGAAAGACATAGACCAGCAAATGACCACCCAGCGCAAAAACCGTGGGAAAATGGTGCGTGTGGCGTTGGTGGGATATACCAATGTGGGAAAATCTACGATGATGAACCTGCTGAGCAAGTCGGATGTGTTTGCCGAAAATAAACTGTTTGCCACGTTGGATACTACTGTGCGAAAAGTTATTATTGAAAATCTTCCTTTCCTGTTGTCCGATACAGTGGGGTTTATACGCAAGTTGCCACACCACTTGGTACAGTCGTTTAAGTCTACATTGGACGAAGTGCGGGAGGCTGACTTATTGATTCATGTGGTGGATGTGTCACACCCCAATTTTGAAGAACAGCTCGAAGTGGTCAACCAAACATTGAAAGAAATTGACCCCAAAGAAAAGCCCATGATATTGGTTTTCAATAAAATTGACGCATTTTCGTATACCCCCAAAGAGGAGGATGACCTTTCGCCAATCAAGAGAGAGAATTTCAGCTTGGAAGATTTGAAACGCACGTGGATGTCCAAAATGCACGACAACTGCATTTTTATCTCTGCACGCGAAAAGCAAAACGTAGACGAGCTAAAAGAGCTGATGTACGAAAAAATCAAGGCCATTCACGTGGAGCGATATCCATACAATGATTTCCTGTTTCAACGTTATACGGATTTGGAAGTGGAGTGATGGAAGGGTTTCTAGCAAATGTCACTCATAGAAATTTGTACACTTGATGTACTTAAATACTAACAACGAATTACACTTAATATGTCCACCTATCGTCAATTATTAGATAAAGAAATTGCAACATTGCTTGTGTATGGATGCTCAGCCGAGGATTGGAAGCGTGTGCTTGTAGCTGAAGATTTTTCGCCAAAATTTTTTAACAACACACATTTTTCGGGTACCGTATATCTTGGGACTTATGACAAAGTATATGAGCTTCC
>CAIUKZ010000358.1 GCA_903899865.1 uncultured Bacteroidales bacterium
AAGTATTGATTCACTATTCCGGGTTACTTTTAGGCCATCTGAACCAGGGGCAATTGTTATACTTGCAAAAGATGGTAAAACCATCTTTAATTCTGCATATGGATTATCCAATGTTGAATTGAATGTCCTATTGAATACCGACATGAAAATGGGAATTGGCTCTATCTCCAAACAGTTTGCAGCCATATCGATTCTGCTGCTGCAACAAGAGAAAAAATTAAATATTAAAGACGATATCAGAAAATATCTTCCCCAATATAATACCTGGGGCAGAAAAATTACAATAGAAAATATACTATCACATACAAGTGGAATACCCAGCTATACAGAGCTCCCTGGCTTTGATTCACTTTACAATAAAAAAGTTCCAATTAATAAACTTGTAAAATTTTTCGAAAAGCATGACCTTATTTTTGAACCTGGAACAAATTGGAGTTACTCAAATTCAGGATATGTACTAGCAGCACTTATAGTAGAAAGGATAAGTGGTATAAATTTTAATTCTTTCATTTACGAAAAAATATTCCGAAGACTACTAATGGGAGAATCAACTTTTGGAGAATCCGAATTTGTTATCCTAAATAAAACAGGGGAATATGGTCAAAATACACCCAGTAGAAAACTAAAAATGGACGGTCAATACAATTGGTATTGGGCATATGGTGCAGGACAAATTATCAGCACAATTCAAGATATGTTGAAATGGGATGAAGGATTATATGATTCAACATTCATTCGCCGCGACTTACTTGCCCTTGCACATAAATCCATAGTACTTACTGATGGATCACCAGCCAACTATGGACTAGGCTGGGCAGTTGAGTCTTTCCAAAACAAAACAATGATTCAACATGGTGGGTCTATTGGCGGTTACCGTGCTCATGGTATGAGAATTCCTGAAGATCATCTTTACTTCCTCGTTCTATCAAATTCAGGACAAACAAATAGTTCTCTTCTTGCAAACAAAGTCATATCAATATTATACGATTTTCCGGGTATTCGTGAACAAAATAACAAGCAGCAGGAATGGAAAGAAATTGAAGGTGTTTACGAATCCCCTAGTAGTGGATTAAGGCTGCAAAATAATTATGAAAATAAAAAAGCTTATTATACTATTAAAGTAGATAGTGCAAATCGAGTAACAGCACAAAGATCTAATTCAGCTCCATTTATGTTAATTCCTGGGGGCAAGGACCTGTTATTTGAAAAATCGAATCCTTTTAGTGAATGGAAATTAATCAGAAATCAAAAAGGAAAAGTCGAAAGTATTGCATTCAATCATTTTTTTCCAGGATATGGACCAATACGCTTCAATAAAAAAATAAGCGACTCAATTCCAAAAGAAAAAATTCCTGCGAAATTAGATTCTGCAATGCTAATGAAATATATTGGAGTATATGAAATTGAAAATAAAGGAGTAATGTTCATAGAGCAAAAGAAAAATGAAATTTTCATGTATGACCCAAGGTTGGGTGGAAGAATCCAATTAAATTGGATTAAGGAAAATGAATTTTGGATTAAAGAAACAAACACTGATTTTTTATTTACCATGGATGAATTTGGTAAAATAATTGGCGCAACCTACTCTAATGGGTTTGAGAACATATATCTGAGTAAGGTTTATAATCAAACAAAATAATAAAATGAATAAGATAACTAGCTTACTTCTGTTTTGTATACTATTTAGCATGTTGGGCACATCTCAGGAAATTGGGATGCAACTTTATTCCGTTCGAAATGAA
>CAIUKZ010000359.1 GCA_903899865.1 uncultured Bacteroidales bacterium
ATAAAAATGTAGCAAAGAGATATTGGCTAAAGCGTGGTCTTCTCTCAATCCTCCGGCACCGAGTATGAGCATTTTTTTACACATTTTTTTTACTGAAAATTCCACTGCCTTTGTAAGGTCGTTGGTGTCCTGGTCGGGAATGTGTACGATGATGTCGCTCCAAAGTTGTTTGATAGTAGGGGGGATACTATCCAGATCGCCCACTACATAATGCGGTTTGATGTCATGCAGCAGTAGCGAACTGGCAGCCCCATCACAACACACTAGTAATGGAGCGGTACGGATGATTTGTCTCAATTCTTCCTTTTCAGGAAATAAGCCATTAGCAACCACCACTACATCAAAGTCAGAATTGAGAATCATAGTTTTCATATTTTGTTGTCATTCATTGTTTCAGAAACAGGATTGATGGTGCCTTTGTTCCATTTCCAAAAACCATACCAAGACAGGATGAAATAGATTACGAACAAGAGTGCAGTGGGAAATAACCCTTTCCAACAGAATACATACACCGAAAATCCGTTCACCGCTATCCAAATATACCAATGTTGGACGTATTTTTTTGCCAGCATCCAAGTCCCTACGATGCTGAGTGAAGTGATGAGTGCATCTTGATGTGGAATGTCGGTATCTGTATATTTTTTTAAAACCTGTGCAAATAACAGGAATAATGATAGGCTTAGGACTGTCAAAATTATTCCAGTTTTCAGTCGAAGGATAGGGTAAATAAATGGCTCAGCAATGAGAGTTGAAGATTTGGATTTTCGCCAATTCCAATACCCGTAGATGCTCACCAAGCAGTAGTAGATATTGAGACAGGTTTCGGCGTATAATTTACTGCTTGCAAATACAAATACATAAACCCCTGTGCTCATAAATCCGACAATCCACATCGCATTTCGTTGGTTGATTTCTAACCAAATGTACATCAGTCCGGTGACAACGCCAAAAATTTCAAGGGAATGTGTGTAGATATATTCGGTAATCATGACGATATGTTGGTGTAAAAAATGTGAGGGGCAGAGTTCTGGTCAGAGTTCTGCTCGTTGCTTTTTGGGCAGGCCAGCTATCACTAATTCATAAGAATCCACTATCCACTGTTTCAATAATTCCTCGCTGATAGCGCTATCCATGTAAACAGTGTTCCAATGTTTTTTGCTAAGATGGTAGCCTGGACGAACGCATGGGAATTCATCTCTAAGTTGCAAAGCCTTCTCAGGGTCGCACTTCAATGAAATAGATGTTTCGACCGTATCGAGCGGTATAAGTGCAAACATCTTTCCGCCAACTTTCATCACCAAGGTGGTGTCGTCAAAAGGGAAGGTTTCTTCCGCCCCTTTCAACGATAAGCAATAACTATGGAGTTCTTCTATGTTCATGTTTTTTATTAGTTGACGAGTAAACGAGTAGACGAGTAAACAGGTAAACGAGTAAACAAGTAAACGAGTAGACCAATAAACCAATGAACTCAATAAACTCAATAAACTCTATGAACCCAATAAACCAAACAATCAATTACCCCACTTGTGATCCGTTGGTTACGGTGTTTTTAGGTTGAATCAGTATCAGTTTTCCGTCTGCATCTTCTGCTGATAGAATCATGCCTTCGCTCATCACACCCCTCAGTTTACGAGGTTCAAAGTTAGCAATGAAACAAACTTGTGTGCCTATCAGTTCTTCTGGATTAGGGTAATGTTGGGCTATTCCAGAAAGAATGGTTCTGTCCTGCAGACCATCTGCAATTCGGAACTGGAGCAACTTGTCCGCTTTTGGCACCTTTTGGCAATCCAACACAGTGCCCACACGTATGTCCATTTTCTGGAAATCTTCGAATGCAACGTTTTCTTTCACTGGAGATGCCTTGTGATTTTCGGCTTCATTGGCTTTCTTAGTGTCCAATAGTTTTTGAACCTGAAGCGCAACTGTTTCGTCCTCTATTTTATCAAACAGTAATTCGGCAGAGCCAAGTTCAGTGCCTGATGAAAGAATGTCCAATTTCCCAAGATCAGACCATTTGAACGATGTCATTCCGAGCATGGTTCTTAGTTTGGCTGACGAAAATGGAAGAAATGGTTCAAAGGCAATGGCAAGATTAGCCGCAATCTGCAGGCTGATGTGCATGATGGTCGCCACACGATCCATGTCTGTTTTGGCAAGTTTCCATGGTTCTGTGTCGGCCAAGTATTTATTGCCAATACGAGCGAGTGTCATAGCTTCTTTTTGAGCATCCCGGAATCGGAAGGTGTCAAGAAGTTTTTCCACATTCGTTTTCACATCTTCAAATTCCTTGAGGGTAGTACGGTCATAGTCGGTGAGTTCGCCGATGTTGGGAACTTTATTGTCAAAGTATTTTTGGGTAAGCACCATGGCGCGGTTGATGAAGTTGCCAAAGATAGCTACCAGTTCGTTGTTGTTTCTAGCTTGAAAATCTTTCCATGTAAAGTCATTGTCTTTGGTTTCAGGCGCATTGGCAGTAAGTACGTAGCGGAGTACATCCTGTTTTCCAGGAAAATCAACCAAGTATTCATGTAGCCACACCGCCCAATTGCGCGATGTGGAGATTTTATCTCCTTCTAGATTCAGAAATTCGTTGCCGGGCACATTGTCAGGAAGAATATAACTTCCTTCGGCTTTGAGCACGGCAGGAAACACGATGCAATGGAACACAATGTTGTCTTTGCCAATGAAATGTAACAGGCGAGTGTCTTCATCTTTCCACCATTTTTCCCAACTGTCGGGGAGCAATTCTTTGGTGTTGGAGATGTAGCCTATCGGAGCGTCAAACCATACGTATAGCACCTTGCCTTCTGCACCCGATACAGGAACAGGGATGCCCCAGTCCAAGTCACGACTTACTGCACGGGGCTGAAGTCCCATGTCCAACCAACTTTTGCATTGTCCATACACATTGGCTTTCCACTCTTTGTGCTCTTCTAGTATCCATTGGCGGAGCCATGCTTCGTGCTGATCCAGTGGCAGGTACCAGTGCTTTGTTTCGCGCATGACAGGGACGCTGCCGCTGATTGCGGATTTAGGGTTGATGAGATCGGTAGGATTGAGCGAGGTGCCACAGGCTTCGCACTGATCGCCATAAGCGTTTTCGTTGGCACAATGTGGACATTTGCCGGTGATATAGCGATCGGCTAGAAACTGCTGTGCTGTTTCGTCATAATACTGTTCGCTGGTTTTCTCCACAAAGCCACCTTTCTGCTCGATGGTTTTGAAAATATCGGATGCCAGTTGGCGATGAGTAGGCGATGAAGTACGTGAATAAATGTCAAACGTAATGCCGAAGTCTTCGAACGATTGCTTGATGATGCCGTGATAGCGATCTACGATATCTTGCGGAGTAACACCTTCCTTTTTGGCTTTGATGGTGATGGGCACACCGTGTTCATCCGAGCCCCCGACAAATAATACTTCTTCGCCTTTCAATCGAAGATAACGTACATAAATATCGGCAGGAATATATACTCCCGCCAAATGTCCAATGTGAACAGGCCCGTTGGCGTAAGGAAGTGCGGAGGTAACCGTGGTGCGTTTGAATTGCTTCATTTTCAGTAGAAATAGTTTTTGATTTAAAAATGCAAAGATACAAATTCAAATCATAAATAGCAATGCAAAGAAATATATATCAAATGGAGGAATTGATTATCATAGGTATAAACTAGGTCTAAGTTCGGTTAAACCACAAAAGGCACAAAAGTTTTACATGTAACACATAGAACACAACAAGAAATTCAGTTTGATAATACGAAGAACACATAGTTTGCCTTATGGCAAATTGGCTTGTATGGCAAAGAGGAAATTAAACCACATAGGCACAATAGTTAGGGATAGAGTCGTCACATGCGACGTCTGATAAATGTTTTTTGGAACGCAAAGACAGAAAGACACGAAGTCGCTGTCGCCGAAGGCAAATATCGCGAAGCAAATATCGCCAAGCTATTATCGCCAAAGGCAAATATCGCCAAAGGCAAATATCACGAAGTAAGTATCACGAAGTAAATATCGCCGCAGGCAAATATCGCGAAGCAAATATCGCGAAGCTATTATCGCCGAAGGCAAATATCACGAAGTAAATATCGCCGAATGCTTTAAAACGTTATTGAGCCTCATTTTTCATTTTTCAATCTTCAATTTTGATTTTGTGGTTTAATTTCTTCCGTTGTTTACCCCATCTAATTCGTTATAGAACCAATAAGTCCTACTCGTTGAAAACGAGAAAGAGGCAAATTAAGTACCTATGATTTATAGATTTTCGCCCGCTATATAGGATTGAAATAGATATTCAGGATTTTCGTAATAAACACTACTATTAAAATCCTCTATTTTTCGTGATAGCCACAAATTGTAAACCTCTATAAGAGCGTCAATCAATGGCTTCTCTTCCCTTTTACTAACGGCAATTATCAAGCGTTTATACACTTTCCCTATATCCCAATGCGTGGGTATTGAATAATTTGCATTTGAGATATTGTCAAATACTCCGTCTTTTATATTATATTTTTCCACAATCTCAGCTGTTAGTTTATCCATATTTTCGCTATGGTAAATATCAGCTAAGTCAAAAATATGCAGTAAATTATTTTTTCCAATAGCATTTACTATCACATTTCGATGATTCTTTGTTTTTCTGCCTATGTATTCAATCAATGAGCAAAGGAAAAACAGATTGTTCGCATTTTTATCCTCTCCACCTGTCATAATTGTCAATAGTTTTTAGATTCGGTGAATTCTAATGTTTTCAAAGCTTTATCGCTACAAAAACAAACTTGGTGAGTCGGGTGCTTGAATTTCGCCAGCACCCAAAACTGCTCACGATTAAGAATACCGTCGATAAAGTCCGAAATATAATTGTAAATCTGGTCATTAGCCATTGCGCCAATTACGATATCATAATTATGCTTTCCACCCGAACGGCAATCAACAATAAAATCAAGCCATTCTTCAGTCATTTCTTCAAAGACAAGCATATTCAATGATTCATTGGGCATATACTCATAAATCGAGACTACTGCATTGTCATATCGTTTTGCCCAACGCACTGCTTGTTCCTCAAATCTAGTACAATAAAATCCCTCCCCAAAGTCTTTGGGAAACTTACTTGTAAGAATTACAGGATACTCTATTTTTATATTACTTCCGTGATATACTTTCATACGTAAATAATTGATTTTTAGGATGTCTAGCTTTTTATATCATGACTGGTAACTTGCAATCAGATTCTCACCGTCTTTTGTGATTACTCGTATTCATGCTCATTACATATAACACTTTACTTACACAAAATTAAACAAAAAAACAGAACTTCACGCCTCCCTCTTCAATCTCCGACACACCGACACGTTAGGGAGTATTGCTGCTATCTTTTAGCACGACAACGTAAGACACTACGGCGAACCAAGGCAATCAAATACAACAATTATAGATTTATTAGCTCACCAATGAAACACAACAATTAAATAACAGGCACCAATTAATCAGAGTTTCTCACGTGGCTCTAAAATACAGCTATCAGCAGTCGTTTTTAGTATCCCATGAATTCTTTTTTTTCGTAAATACTTTACCCAAGTTCTTCCATTTTGATCATTCCATTGAGAGCGATAAAGGGCTCTTACGGTTTGGAGTTTATTGTTGATGTATTGACATGAGTCCCAGAATTCATACTCACCGCCATCTCTCCAATGGAGAATTACGTATTTAGCCGTTGAGTCAATTAGAATACCAGCTTCAGATAGTTCCTTGTTGTAAACAAATTTATTTTTTCGTGGAGAATAGCTCCAAATCCAATAAGCACTATTGCCAGTAGCCCCCCGATTCCATAAAACAGAAATATCTTTATATCCATCTAAATTCCAATCTATTAACCCATACTTATCCTCTCCCCAGCTTTCTTTGTTGGTACTAATTATTTGAAATAATTTTCCTTCATGATAGATCTTTATCTTATGTAACGTAAGATTTGCAGTATCTGTGATGAATTTAAAGCTGTATAAACCGAGTGCTGGATGTATATTTCCTGAAATAGAATCATTTACGACTTCCTTCTTCTTTTCTACCTCAAGAGGAGGTGATTTTTTTTTTACAACCACTGGCTTCGACTTGTCTTGTTGTTTACACGAAACAAAAAATACTAGTAGGATAAAAAGGAATTTAATCTTTTGCATTCTAATTGGGTTTTTTAATGTTGGATAAATTGAAAGATGCTAAATAATGAATTGATATTTCTAACCTTAATCTTTAATACACCTTACTGAAAAGCCCCACTTCTTGTTATAGAAAAAAGTGCCCATCCCATAGCTATAACTATAGTTTGTATACCATCCCATAGCATCACCATTTTGTTCTTCTTCTGTAGAACTCCACCAATAGCCAAAGTCACTAAGGCAGTCGAACGAACTACCATGTGAGAATCGCAAGCCGCCTGGAAGGGCACTGAAACCTGATGAGTTAGTTGCATCTTCATTTGGAATTCTCCAATGAGCTGTCCCTTTTTCTTTTAGTTTGACATTGGCATCTATGTTGTTACCCAAATACGTCATAAGTTCCTCCCACTCATCATCTGAGGGTATGTGCCATCCTTCGGGTGCAAGTCCTCGTTTATCCCCAACTGCATACCAGTTGTAGAGTTTACCGTAGGTTTTACCATAAGAATGACCATTCTTGTAATAACACCACGCTCCTGTAGACAGATACGACCATGTTTTATCGCTTTTTATATTAGGTATTTCATCGCCATTTCTGTAGTGCTTGACTTTCAAATTTTTTGCCATCCATACTTGGCTGCCAATACGCACCGTTTCATATATGTTTCCATCTATGTCTTTAACTTCTGGTGCGTTTGAAAATGAATCATTAGCCATTGCCTTTGGCATTTGGGCTGTATCAAAAACTATTACAGAATCATGACTGATTTTTTTTACAACCACTGGTTTCGGCTTTTCTTGCTTACATGAAACAGATAAGAAGACGATGACTGAAAGGATTAGTGTTTTATACATTGTGATGGGTTATGATTTTTTTGTAAAGTTTGTAATTAGACATACAATAATAATAGTGTTTAAATATCAAACTTAGTAGCTTTTCTACCTCCTTTTCTATTCATATCAATCGTTTCAATTTGAAACGTATAGACAGTGAAGTTTCTTTCTAATTCATTATATATGTGTGGAAATGTCAAGTTTTGATAAGTATTAATTTCTCTAGCCCCTCCACTAACCTTGAAAATCATGTTACCTTTTTGCAAAACAAAGGTATCTTTATCATAACCGAAAACCACAGATTTAACGGTTTCTTTGTCAGGAATCCATCTCACTAAAGATTTGTAGCCTTGCCTTTCTTTTTGGGAAATTAACTGAGAAAGAAAGAACGCTAACTCATTCTCATCACATGATTCTCCAGTTATTCTAATGGACTCAGGCTTATTATCAATATTATAGTTAACTTCAACACTACATTCCAATTCTATACCCGATGAATAAATTTTGACAGTTGGTGTGTTCTTATATTTTTCAGCTAATCTGTCTATTTCTGGTTTAGCAGATTTTTTTGCCTGCTTCTTAGATTGAGAGAATAACACCGAACAGGTGAGGAGCATGATTGTGAGAATGATAATATACTTCATAATAGTATTTTTTATTGAATTTAAGATAGATAAAAAATTACAGGAGTGGTTTCAATAATTCTAAATCCGCAGCGGCTTCTTCATCACCGAGATCGGCAGCTTGCTGAAACCATTTTGCAGCAATAGGATAACTTTGAGGAACACCATGCCCGTAAAAATGAATTTTTCCAAGCAAGTACTGGGCTGTAGTATCACCTTGTTCTGCTGCCTTCTGAAACCAATTTACAGCTTCTTGGATATTTTGAGAAACACCATCCCCTTCGAAATATATTGAGCCGAGCGAAACTTGAGCATCACTAAATCCTTGAGTAGCCGAATTCAGAAACCATTTAAATGCTAATTCAGTATTGAAATAATCGCCTTCCACGTCGTGAAAAATCGTTCCTAAGTTAAATTGTGCTTGTGAATGTCCTTGTTCTGATGCTTTTTGTAGCCACTCTATTGCTTTTTCAATATCATGGCTAATTTCTTGCCCTTCTAAGTACCAGGTGCCAAGTATGTATTGGGCGTCTGCATTCCCTAATCCTGCCTGATTTAGAACTAGTATAAACTCATCTGTTTCTCTATTATTTGTTTGTTGTGTTTTGTTTATTTGGATTCCAATACTTTGGTAAATGTTTGCCATGAAACGAAGTTTAGTTTCAGAAGGGATTGAGTCACACGATGAAAATTCATTTACTAATCGAAATAAAAGCTCCTTGTGCTCTGCTTTTAAAGACTTCAAGTCATCAATCATTTTCTCTACCCCATATTTACTCAAATACTCCTCGCATCCATTATAGACAATGGGACCATCTCCTAATTTTATATCCCATAATCTGACTTCAAAATTCAGCAACAATGCCCCAATATATGCTTCTTCATTCTCGGTTACATTGTGCTCTGACGATCTGTCTATCCTTGAAATCAGCAATAGTAAATTAACTACTGACAACTTTTGATTTTTGGTTAATAAATTTGAGATAGTAATAAAATTTGTTCTGCTTGTAATTTGCATGTTTTTGTTGATTTGTTGGTAATTCTCAAGTGGTATGTTTGATTAATCTAACAATCTATTTTCTTTATCTCCGCAAAAATAATTTGCTTTTTGATTATCAGCATCTATCACTGCATTTTTATAAATTGTCTTCAAAGTATTACGGAGATCGTTATTAAGAATTCGAGCTCCATCATTTATATTCGAAATCGCAAATGGATAAAATCCAATTATTTTTGTTTGATGATTTGCTTTTCTGTTTTTAAATAAATCAAATCCACTACCTGATTCAAGATATAAATAATTAGTCATTAAACTTCTATCATGTAATTCATTACCAATTTCAAATAGTCCAATTTTAATATCTAAATTTGGTCGTTTTTCTTTAATTAAACTTGTAATTAAATTGATTCTATTTTGAAAATCTATTGGTTCTAATGTGGTTACATTTGTAACAGCATTCTTTTTTGGAATCATTTTCTTTGCGAAAATTGAAATATGGAACGGTATTTCTAAATTTGCTGGCAGAAAAGTTTCTATTAACGGAATTAAATTCTCTTTTATTGAAACTTCTTCTTTCAAAATATAATTATCGACAATCGTTAGAGTATTACATGGATGTTTTAGTTTTGAAAGGAAATCCCAACCAAAATGGTGTTTAGAATTTTTCAGAATCGATTTTATTAGAATATCAAACAAATTATCACAAGGGTAATTTTGTATAGAATTGATACTTATAATTTTTATGCCATATTTATCTCCAATACATTTGCATTTGTCTTCCTTTTCGCACGATAAGAAAATAGACTCTAACAGTTTATTGTCATTTGCAAAAGTTTTATTCAAATTGATTATATTTGGGAAGTTGTTTTCCCAAAACTCCAAACCCATCATTCCACCTGTTGAGATC
>CAIUKZ010000360.1 GCA_903899865.1 uncultured Bacteroidales bacterium
CTTGTATTTTTTCTAAAAATAAGTCTTCATAATTACGGTAGTAATCAATGAAGTAATTAAATTTTGAATCCTTGAAATTCTCAACAATTCTCAAAATTAGTACTTCTAAATTCTCATCTAGACTATGTTCTTTACACAAATTTAATAAGACTTCTGAAACTTGATTTTTTTCTACATTCTCCAACCAATTGAGTACCGGCAAGTTGAAAAGTGAACCATAATTTAGTTCCCGTTCAAATAGTTTATCATAATTAAATTTTCTGGCAGCATTCAATGATTTGAATGCTTCGTAATTTGCAATCTCTTTTTCGTTAAATTTATTTTCTAATTCGAAATGATGTAGTATTTCGTAATGTTTATATAAATCAAATTTTTCTCCCTTATTTCGCTCAAAATCTACTTTAAATTGATCTATTAAAATAGATTGTCTATTATATTCCTTCACTTCTTTGATGAAGTCAAGAAAGTAGGACTTTGTTGAAAACAAATCACAATAATAGTCTTTTTTCAAGCCGTCAAATGTAAAAATAGGTGTGTTTTTACAACTAATTTTCAATGATTTAAGCTTCCCACTGTTAATGACATTGTCTTCGTTTTTGATAAATTCGAAACAGATATCAATTTCGCCATTGAAAAACAGAGAATATTTTGTGCAAGCAATGGTAATTGTTTTGCTTTCAGAAAACTTGTTTATGGCATTATCAAATGCGCCCAAGTTATGCTTTGCATTCATAAAATTCAGCTCGTAGTTTTCCAAGTTGATACTTTTCCCCTTTCGAAAATCAATCATTATTTGCGTTAAAAAATCTTGCAAAAGCATCAATGATTTAATCACTGAACTTTTACCAGAGCTGTTGCAACCAGTAAGTATGGTAATAGGTGCCATTTCAAATTCGGAGCCTTCTTCACCAAATACCCTGAAGTTTTTTAATTGTAATTTGGGATTGTGTACTTCTTTACTACTGTTCATATTTGTTGATTTTTTTATTATATATGTTTTGTTTACAAGCTGTAGATTGCTTTTAACTTTAGAATTTCATCGCTCATTTTATTCCTGAGAGATAATGGTTCAACCACTTCTATGTCACTGCCGTAAGAACGCAATAAGGCTTCAATTTCGTGATTGACAATCAATTCTAATTCAAAGACAGTGTATAGTTCTGTCTTTGATTTTATTTTTTGAGAACCATGTATTGGTTTGGAAATTACATAGGGGAGTAAGTTATTGCCCACTTTTAGGTTAAGTTTCACTACCTCAGGATCAATTGGTATCGACACACCTACTATATCCTCGAAATAATCGTCAAAGTTAATCGTATTCATCTTATATTGCTTTTTATTTGGTTGAATTTGTTCAATTCTATCCAAGGCAAGGTTGGTAATTTGGTTTAGCTCTTGGTTCAAACCCAATAAAAACCAACGATTGTTGTACTGTTTTAAGTAGTAAGGATGAATTTCTACAATTGAACTAACATCCTGTTTAAATGAGCGATAATTGACAGATAGAACCTGCTTGTTTGTTATTGCACTATAAAGCGGACTAATATGTTCAACTCCTTTCAAATATGGATTTTCATCAAATCCAATCACCTTTTCGTCAGATTTTAATTTAAAGGTATATTCTAATCTCGTGTTCATTTCATCTACCCATTCAAACTGAGGTAATCCCTTAAATCTTCCCAAGGTAATTAATGCTTCTTTTAACTGTAGTGCTTCCTGCTCGTTCAGTGGCTGGCTATTAATTGAGAATTCGGCATCAGTGTATCGATAATAAGCGTTACGTCCCTCTTTATGTACTTCTATTGGTGCATTGTAACCACACGAATCTTGCATAAATTTAATGTCATCATAAATTTGACGGCGTTTTACACCAGTCGAACTTGGTTCTATATCCATCAAAGCGTCATTACAAGCATTGATCAAATCATCCATATAGTACTTGCGACCCGGATTACGAAAGCAATTATTCAATGCTTGATATCTGATAACTGCATTTTTATTAGTAGACATAGTTTGTTCTTGTTTTTTGAAAATAAAACGATTAAGTTAACTTTAAAGCTTATGATCTAATTAATTAAGATGGACAAAATTAAGTTTATTTTCTAATACTTACCTAGTTAACTATATGCCTTTTATAAATGATATGTGACTTTTAGTTTAATAATGTACTCGATTTATTTGACCAGACTTGTCGTTGATCTAGGCTGAATCCATCGTTTATTCGAACATTTACTTGATATTCAGTACTGTAATAATCAATTGCCAAACCTGATTCTATTGAAGCTTGAATCAATGTTGCTGTTAACAATCTGACAACTTCTTTTTGAACAAATGTTTCGTCATAAATTTTGCAATGGTAATTGCATTCACAAATTTTTTGTCTGTTTGTAATATCATATACACTAATTGCATTTAAAAAAGTATGTGCATATCCCTGTCCAACATCTTCTTTAATTACAATCCCTTCAATTAAACGAACTGAACTAAAGTAATTATTTCCAACATTAGAAGTGTAACCATTACCAAGAAAAGCATTTGCAGAATCGGAATAATTCCTGTTTCCAGTTTTCACTAATCCAAATTTACTTAACAAAAGCAACACATTGTTATCCATGATATTTTCCTTTTGACAATACAAAGATGACACCCATTAATGCAGTGTATCTGCACATTTTTTTTTTTGATCAACAATAACCACAAAAACCAAATTGTGATGGTCGTTTTTTAATCCTTTGCTAGGTGTAGAATATAGAATTCAGCAAATTTCCATCAGTAAGTAGAAGTAACTTTTAACACAATGTTGTCTAATGAGCCAAGTCTAGGCACATG
Source organism: uncultured Bacteroidales bacterium (assembly GCA_903899865.1). GTDB lineage: Bacteria > Bacteroidota > Bacteroidia > Bacteroidales > Paludibacteraceae > Paludibacter. The sequence continues at coordinate 2,830 of CAIUKZ010000360.1, forward strand.
ATAATAATGACAATAACAGCTTTATGATTTCAATGGAATTAAATGTACTATAATACATAACTTTATATAGATTTGCCATATCTTCCGCTATTTTCACTAAAAGAGGTGGAAGAGATGCTGTTGTCAAAAAATCGCCCCATCCTATTCACACAAAAAAGTCTTGTCCACCCATAGGCGAACAAGACTTTCATACAATCATCAACTCTTACTCCCCTTCAGGGGCTGGGGGTTTCAGGGCTGCGCTTCATCCTCCCCTTTAGGGGTCGGGGGTTTGAGTGTAGAAACTTTCCAAATTGGCGAAAGATAATTTTTTACTAGTAGTGTCCTTTCATCGAATGGATAAGGATTTGATTTTCGATAACTTCGTATATCAGGCGGTGTTCTTGATTAATCCTTCGCGACCAAGTGCCGGAGAGGCTATGTTTTAGCGGTTCGGGTTTCCCAATTCCATCGAATGGGTTTTTGACAATTGCCGTTATGAGATTTGATATTTTAGCCATCACCTGTTTGTTCCCAGAGCTTTTCCAGAAGGCAATATCCTCCTGGGCTTTTCGGGTATAGGCTACTTCCATAAGTCTTCCGTTTTGATTACGGTGAAATCCCCCTCCTTGTATTGTTCCCGGCTTTTTTTGATTTTTTCCACAAACTCAGGGTTGTAAGCTTTTTGAGTTGTTACTTCAAATTTCATTTTCAGTGCTTTGGCAAACGCCTTTAAAGCATTTACCTGCTCTTCATTGGCAGGATGTACGATAAAAATACTTTCTGTTTGCATATTCATTTCGAGTTTAAACGTTTTTTAAAGTGACAAAGCGTTAGACAGGGTTTGTTTCACACGCTGCTTGGTAACCAGTCCGTCGATAATGGAAAAGATTGATTTCTTTTCATTGTCTTCCAGTTGGTCTAACATCTGCATTTTTTCTACCAGCGATTTATCAAAAGAAGATACCTCTTTAAAGACCTTCTCGGCCGAAAATAGCTCCTCAAAGGAAACACCCAGTGCTTGGGCAATTTTCTCAATAGTGGACAAATGCGGATCAGTTTTATTATCACCTATTTTCATTGGATGTTGAATTAGAAAACCACAAAAGTATATAAATTAAGTTCGAATGTCAATAGTTTGATTTATTTTAACCAATAAAATGGACAAATAAATCCATTCTGAATCTTCCTCTCCCTCAGGGGTCGGGGGTTGGGGGTTTTCCTTTTAGAGCTTGAGGTAACTATCTTATTTTCATCCTTACACCCACAAATAACCTTGCGCCTTGGATAGGGGCGTAATTGTAGCCAGTGTCGAAGGTGTAGCCATTCGGATTGTTGACATTTACGTTTTTGTCAAACGGGTCAAACGGGCGCATGATGACATCCTCTTTGGGGATGAAGTTTAGAAAGTTTTTACATCCTGCATACACCTCCCATACGTCAGATAGTTGCTGTGTGGCCTGTATGTTCATCAATGCAAACCATGGTGAGTATTCGGGACGGTAGTCGTTGGGCAGGATGGGTAGTAGCATGGGTGAATACACATTGCCGCTCAGATCGATAGCCGTGTTGATTACGGGTAGTTTGTAGCTCACCAGAAAATTGGAAGTGAAGTTTGGTGTTTGAACTTGGTATGTTTTTTCCAATACATTTTGCTCGTTGTTTTTCATCAGAAACACATCCATGTAGGTGGCACCAAGGGTGATATTGAGTGGGATGTTAAATGTCCAGTGCATTTGCATGCCCACGCCTCTGTTGATGCCATAGCCATTGAGATTATCAAATATAACTTTGTTGGCATCGGTAAAATAGTCGGCCACTATCCTGTTGCTAAAGCGGGTCAAAAATGCGTTGGTTTCTATGCTCACATATCCAAAACCAAATGCTTTGAATAACGAATAGTTGAAAGTCCCATTCCACGATTGCTCGGGTTTGATGTTGTTTTTAATTTCTACCACCCTCGACCCATTGAATGCTGCGTGGTCTTCGCTGAAAATATTTACCACCCGATATCCATTTCCCACACTGAATCTAATGGTGTTATGTTCGTTGATTTTGTATTTCCAGTTGGCTCGTGGCGAGAAGATGCCTCCATGATGGTTGTTATAGTCATATCTAACACCGACTAACACACTATTTGAATTACTCAGTTTGATTTCATCTTGAACAAATACACCAGGTAGCAAGGTGATGGTGGGGTTGGAGCGTGTAGTGTCAATCGCATTGCGGGTAATCACAGTGTCGTCGTCATACCAAGTGTGGCGTAGTGCTGTGCCGAGTAGAATGTCATTGTGCCCAATGACAATATTTTTGGTCAGTTGGACGAATGATATTTTTTGGTCTGCTCGGAAGGGCGTGTTGGCATAAGCTGAGTTTTGTAGGTGTGAGTTAAAGCAATATTGAAGTTTGAACCCATCTCCCAAAAAATTGAGAGGTGATGACCCAATCAGTTCCAGTCTGTCGGTGTATATGCTTTCGCCATAGATGGAGTCACTCCCTCTAAGTGTTTCGTTCCATCTCATTTCGCCACCCCATCTGTTTTCGTAGTAGTACCTCACAGCCAGTTGTGAGTAGTTGCCTTTGTCGTGTTTGAAAGAGAATTTATTGAAAAACGCATAGCGTTTTTGTAGGGTGATATCGGTGAAATTGTCTTTATTGATGTCTAGCTTGTTGTCAAAATGGAATACATTGGCACTGAATAATGAAGTGATTCTTTTGCCAATGTTGTAACGGAAACTCATGTCGCCATTAAATTCTTGTTGCGATGTAGCCATCAAGTCCACACTCACTTTTGGTGCCAAGCGAGGGTCTTTGGTAATCACATTGATGAGCCCACCCACCGCTTCCGAGCCATAAAGGGTAGAAGCTGGTCCTTTTTGAACTTCTACTCGTTGGATGATGGAATTGGGAATGCCCATCAGTCCATATACGCTACCCAGTGCAGAAACTATTGGCATACCATCTATCATCACCATGGTGTAGGCACCTTCCATGCCATTGATGTGTATGTCGCCTGTGCTACACACGGTGCATTGTATTTGTGGACGCACTCCGTTCACCATGTTCAGCGACTCAAAGATACTAGGAGTGGGGTTTTTTTCAAATAGGCGTGGGGTGATGATTTCAATCGCTACCGGGCTTTCGGACAATGACACTTCCTTCATAGTGCCTGTTACTGTCACCTCACCAATAGTTTTGGTGCTTTTTTTTAGGTTGATGTTTACGGTCTTTGTTTCTTCATCGCCTAGATTGATGCGAAGTGTGTCAGGTTCATAGCCCATGCAAGTAGTGATGATCATGCATTTATTGTGATTCACACGGCGCATCTCAAAACTGCCATCTTCTTTGCTTGTAGTCCCATGGGTGGTGCCTTTTACATACACCATGGCATATTCTATTGGCTCTTCCCCCGATAGGACTTTGCCTTTGATAATTCCAGCACCATTTACTGTTAGAATTGCTAACAGGGAAAATGTGAGAAATATTAGTCTTTTATTAATCATTACGGATATTTTTAAATATATTTTGCAAAATTACCAATAGTGTAACAGTTATCAATACCCAATAGTTGGTATTTAGGGTATTATAGTTGTTTGGGGAGTTTTTTTGCCTTTCGTGATTGAGAGCTTGATCACACTTAGTTATTCTGCAAGTTCAGGCACTATATACACACTCATTTGTCTACTTTTTTTTACCTTTGTCATTTGATATAAGTTCCTTAAAATGTCATTCGCTCATGAAACGAACATTACAAAATTTAATCTATTTTGACCCACAGGGGCATGATTAAATTTTGATTTGTGAGTTCCATCTGACAACTAACAAACAATTATAAACAGATGAAAAAATATATACTACTACTACTCATTGCGCTAGTAACCACCACCATATCGAGTTACTCACACGCTGAAAAGGCTCTAGATCCGACAGGATCTAACACTGGAAC
>CAIUKZ010000361.1 GCA_903899865.1 uncultured Bacteroidales bacterium
CTCACCACCCACTTTAATATCCTTCCAGATGCAGTCGAGATTATGCACTATTTGTATCTATTAGATAATTTAAATCTTTATTTGGTTCAAAGAACTATATGTTAACATAAAAAGAACTATTTATGCTAATTAATGATTGATTTACAGGCATTATTGGATGTTTGTGTGTTTATATTAATAAAACAATTTCAATTTGTTGTTGTTTGATAATTTGTGGAGAAACTTGAATTGAAAATATTTGCGCAAAGTCAATTACAATTAAAACAAATCAGATTTTTTTAATCACAAATTTTTGAGAATAAATGACAACAACAAATTTTGCTATCAAAGCTAGTAATGGAAAGTATCTGTCCATTACATCGTCAGATCAGACACTGAGGCCAATAAGTGATACTGTTGGTTTCAACGAAATGTTTGAACTTAACAATCTAGATGAGAATACATTTACTCTTAAAGCTTCAAACGGACTGTATGTTACCATTCAGTCTGATGAAGGTTTGCCATTGATGGCATCAGCCACTAGTGTGTCGGACACGGAGAAATTTATTTTGTACAATTGGGGTGATGGGGCTACAGGTTTTGTGCTTTTAGCTTACAACAAGAGAATTGTTAAAATCATTGCAGACACTAATGTCCTTCAAGCAGTAGGTGTTGAAGTTGAAACTGCAGATCTTTTAGAGCTTACACCAGTTGATAGTCAAGGTCAATTAGTTGCTCCTCCTCCTTCGCCATCACCTTCGGCAGTCGAGGCCGCACCTCGGGCCATGAAAGCGATGTCTGTCAATGAAGCTGCGGTTGCGTCCCCTTCTGGTGTTTATACCGTATGCTTCTGTGGAACAGGATGTACACGTGATGAAGGCGCAGTGAGTCGACCACAAAGTGACAAAGCCATCTATGATGTAAAAACAGGCTATATTCCTGTTCGTATTCAAATGGAAATATCAGGAAGTTTACAAGCCACAACTCCAAGTGTGAGTATTAGAGGTGTAGGTGAAAATGATTGGGCAGTACCAAGAAATAACAGTGAACCACTAATATTTAGTGGCCCATTAACTCCTGATAGCACTTTGTTGGATTATGTAAAGAATTACTCTGGCGGTGACCAATATGGCACCATCAGGCAGATAGATGGATTCTCTATGCCAGCCCTTGCACTCCATGCTGCAAATTTGGCTGCAGCTAGTGGTAAGCAACAATACAACTTTATTGGTCATAGTAGAGGAGCTGTGGAAGCTATCATGGCCGCATGGTTTATTTATGCGTATGGTAGCCCAAGTGTAAAAAACATTCCTATAAATATTTTTGCAATAGACCCAGTCCCAGGCCCTGGCGACTGGTATAGCATATTGACTCAGTTACCTCCTAATGTAGTAAACTATGTAGGGGTGTATGCTTGGGATATGAGTGTTCAAGCATCAGTTGATAAGGGATTCATGGCAGTAGTTCCACGTCCTAATGGACTGATGACAGGTAAAAATAACAACCCCACATTGACCGATTACTGGTATTGGCCATGGAATAAGTGGAAATATTTAGCTGATGACATTCAACTTACTGACCCACTTCAACCAGGAAACTATGCTCAACCTGTAGGCTATAAACTGTATGCAATACGTGGTCGTCACAGTACTTTGGCGGGAAATGCTACTGCCGATGGAAATTATGATGCTAGTAAAGTGAGTGATGATGTGAAACCTGTGCCCGAACTTATTTATAAAATGGCTAGAGCTTATCTGACCCAATGGGGAACGGTATTCCCTCAAGAGAGTGCAGTACAAGACAGAGTGTTGGATTTACGTCAACACATTAATACCTTCCACATGGAATTTGATGCTATGGGTGGTGGTGAAACAAGAAATTCAGTCTTACCACTACGTCCTTATGTTAGAAGAATTTCATCCATTTATGGAGTTAACCCAAGCAATTCTTACTATATGGACAATGCCGCAGGTGATCCTCCATACAACATGGCATATCCAGTGACAAAAGACAGAACCGATACTGGTTGGGTTAATTGGACAATGCTATAATAAAATCAATTCAAAATTATTTAAAATATAAAAAATATGAGCTACGCGTTAAATTTAATTGGCACTCCAACGTGGTTATCTGCACCTGCAATAAACGCATATAATTTTGGAACTGGCGATTTCACTTTACAATGCTGGGTAAAAACGACCCAAGCTGGCACCGTGATTTCAAGAAAAGGTACCGATGGTGGAGCAGGGAATGGTGGATTCCTCTTGGTAATTAAGCCTGACGGGAGTATCAAGCTTGCAACAGATAATGGAACAGGCTTTTACGAAATTAACACCGTGAGAACCTCGATAATAGACGGCAACTGGCATTTTCTTACTGGAATAAGACAATCCAATGCATTATCCATCTACCTTGACGGTAACTTGATAACTTCATCTGTCAATAGCAACACAAGACCACCAATCAATGTCAATAATTCTCTAGCATTATTTATTGGGTTTGTTTCACAAATTCAAGAGCCCTACAAGCAATTTCAAGGTGATATTGACGAAGTAAGAATATGGAATATTGCTTTATCTCAATCACAAATTAAAGCCCAGATGAATCAAAATCTTATTGGCAACGAGCCAGGGCTTGTGGGATATTACACATTTGAAGACCAAGATGGTTATGATAAATCACCCCTGCATAACAAAGCTGATATGATTGGATTTGTAAGATTTACCACTCCAGGTGCACTGAGCCAATCATCGAGTTTTATTGATATGGTACAGCAAGCTGTGAATGGTTACTTCAGTCATCTAAGTCAAACAACATTTATAAGAATCTTAGACACTCCTCATGTTTGGGGAATGCCATTCTCTAATGCCATTATGCCTCAAGCATCTCAGCGTAAAGCATCTTTTCAAAGGGCTATTGAAGAAATTATACAAAAGACCAGATACCGTTGTGACTTATCTTCTCTTAACTGTCCAGATCCTGATTGGGCAAGAGTAGTTTTGGGGGCAATGGATACATGCCTCACCCAACGTATGGGAAGAACACGTGCTCCTCAATTTAGATTCTTTTTTGGTCAAACTCCAATGAAACTTGTGGGAGAACCCGACAATTTAATTGATTTTAAAGCGGCTATCATTAGACTATTTAGAGAGCGCTCACAGTACTGGGAAATAAAACCTGAAATATGGATAGGTAGGTTTTATAGACTTAAAGATGGCGTAATATCTTCTATTGAGGCAAAAGTATTTGGTAGCGGTGTGATTGATAGTGATGATACCAAGATGACATGGAATCACACCAAGATCATTAGCGTTGATGGAGTGGAATCACTCGTGGGTGGACATAACTTGAATATGGATCTTTTCATCAGCTACCCTCCAGTACATGATGTTTCGATTGTCAGCCACGGAGATGCCGCATACGGTGCGCAACTGTTTTTAAATCAGATGTGGGTTTGTGGGACTGACCTATTTACAAAAGAAATGCTAAGAGTTGACAATCTTACTTGGACAAATCAAGATTCAAACCGCAATCTGCCTGCAGATCCATTTGTTTTACCAGATGTGCAACAATATATGCAAGCCAAACAACAAAGCTTGATTAATATGCACATGTCTGGAGTACAAACAGGAACCGATACGCCTTACAACAATGGTGAATCACCGGTGCCTGGCGATATTCGTAGTCAAGATTTGCAAACCATTTCTGATTTACAACTGGATGTGTTTCCTGTAAGACAAGTTTACAATACCTATGAAGGCTTTGCTGATTACAAAATGGCTACAAGAGTGCTTACATTGGGTAAGTATTGGAATGGACCAGACTATGCTACCAATTTTCAGAAAGCATCTGAAATAATGAAGCAAACACTCATTCTATCAGCAAAACGAAGCATCAAAATGTCTCAAATGGATTTGATTAGCGCCTGGAAAAAAAACTGGTCTGATCATGTGGTGTGCCAATGGTTAATACAGGCTCTTCTTGCGAATCCTAATCTGCAAGTACAAGTGGTAGTGTCTCCACTTGATGCAGGAGCTGGAGCTCAGGGTGATCAGTACTCATTTGGTTCGGGAGCAATAAGAACTTTTGAACTCGTTAAGTACTATATGTATCATGATGTGGCTACTGACCAACCAATAAGTGACCCCAATGGAACTAGAGC
>CAIUKZ010000362.1 GCA_903899865.1 uncultured Bacteroidales bacterium
CAATTATCGTGTAATTGATGCAATTCAATTTTAATTAATTGTAAAGGCAATTCAATTTGGTGATAATATACTTAGTTAGTGTGTGTTTTATACAATGACAAATACGCAATCCGAAATTATCACAAATACAATAAAATCAATACCTTACAAGCAATTTGTAAATCATAGGTGATTGTCTTAGTTTCGTATATAATCTAGTTATGCCCAATTTTAGAACGACACGAAAACAGACGAAAATTTGACAACAATGAAAACTTCTTTCAAAAAAACATTGAAAACATTTAAGTATCTGGCAATAATATTTTCAGTTGTATTTTGGATTTATATGATTTATGATGATTACATTTTCATTGAAAAGTATGGATTAAGACTTGAATATATTGGGGGGTGGTTTTTGTGGTATTTTGTATATTTATTAGGATTTTCATTTTACTATTGGGGTATTGCTTCTATTATAATTTTAATCTATCACAAATTTGTAAAACGAACGAAAGCAAGTTGAAAAAAGAACTTTATATATTTAGTGGACTTGGAGCAGACGAAAGAGTTTATCAACGCCTTGACTTTTCTGGCTTCTCGCCAACTTTTATAAAATGGATTGTTCCGCAAGACAAAGAAACAATTGAAAATTACGCAACACGACTTCTTGACCAAATCACGACAACAAATCCAACTCTAATCGGACTTTCATTTGGTGGACTTATAGCAGTTGAAGTTGCTAAACAAATTGACACCGAAAAAGTAATTTTAATTGCCTCTGCCAAGACAAAAAAGGAAATTCCATTTTACTACCGTTTCGCTGGACAACTTGGACTTCAAAAACTTTTGCCAACACGACTTTTAAAAAGTTCAAACTTTATTACAAACTGGTTTTTCGGGACAAGCTCGACATTTGACAAACAGCTTTTAAAACAAATTCTTATTGACACCGACCCGACTTTTTTAAAGTGGGCAATTGACAAAGTTGCACGGTGGACAAACCAAACGCAGACCAAAAACATATTTCATATTCACGGTACAAGCGACAAAATTTTACCTTTGAGTTTTGTAAAATGTAATTTGACAATTAAAAACGGTGGACACCTAATGACACTTAATAAAGCAGACGATCTAAACCAAATATTGCGACAACAAATATGATGGAAGAAAGAAAAACTGGGCATAACAGCACATTGGCAATAGGCGGGGTTTCGTCTCCGCTTGACAGTTTTGTGGTAGCCGAAAGTTCATTGCTCCGAACTAACTTTTGTGCTGAAAAGCCCGCCCATCGCCAATCTGCAAAACGTTATGGGCAAGTTTAAAAAACGACAGCGACACATCGGACAGAAACGAGAACCACCGACAATTCGGCTTCACAGTTCTTGACTGTTACGACTGACAGAAAAATAAAAGTGGAGACCAGCGACCACTCAAAAACGGGGCGACACCGAAAAGCCAAATGAGTAGGACAAAATAAAAATCAAAAAAATGAATTACTATTTTAAAGTTTTACAGAATTATGCAAAATTTAGTGGAAGAGCGC
>CAIUKZ010000363.1 GCA_903899865.1 uncultured Bacteroidales bacterium
CCAGGAGGAGTAGCATAGCGTAGCAGGTTCTTCGTGCCTGCTTGCCTTGTACGCATGGTATCCAGCTCCAACACGATTGGAGGCATGGGCGTGGAGAACACGGTGCCCAACGGTAGTTTTCTTACACAAAAAAAAGCAGTAAATCAGGCCCAGTATTTTATTTTGAAGGAATTAGAGTATAGTACAAGGGAAGGAAATGTCGGTTGTGATATGCTTAAGAGTCGATGTTCAAGTGGGGGCGAAATGATTTTCATACTGAACCGAATGTTCAAAGAAAATCTCGTTCAGCTTCTCTATTAGTTTGTATAGTTTTTCGACCAAGGCCATTTGCGTAGTGGTATTGCACATCATCTAACCAGCGTTTGTTGAACTCAACAAAGGCTGGTTCGATGATGTCCAACGTCATTACATCGGAAAACTATACAAACTTATGGAAAAGCTCTACGAGGAGCGCGGCATGCTAGGACTTTGGCACTCAGTAATACACCATTTGCTTCGTATCTGAGGAGTTATGCTTTCTACAGCGATACTCATCCGTCAACCGCTATAAGGAAAAACACATTTCAACATGTTCTAAGGAATATTTATAAAAATAATCACTCCTTACTTGATTAATGAGCGACGTATATTGCGTCGATTCAATATTACCTAATCCTTACGTTGATAATCAATGCCCAACTACTAATCTCTTTATGTATTCATATGGGCTTGTCAGTAGTTTTACATGAAATAACTACTGAAGCTGTTTACATTACTATTTCCATCACTTAACAATTTAAAATAAAAATTTATAGCTTCATCACTCAAGCCTATCATTTACAGTGGTGGCTGCTATATCAAACATTTTATCTTTGTTTGTGTAATATCAATATGAAATTTGGTTATGAAGATTATGGTTCTTGCAATAAATTTGTCAAAGTTATATTTTCACAATCTAATACTATAACGTTTCGTAAGGTAGAAGACATTTACAAAGACAAAAAAACAAAAGCATCAATGCGTGCAATGCGCATTAGAAATTGTGATACTGCTTCCTGTGAGATTTTTAGACGCGGCTTAAAAAAGGCATATGAATTTTAATTCACTAACTAATGCATTATCTGGATTGTTTTTTTATTTTCACGGGTAAACACTGTATTAAGTTAATAAAATAATGTAATATGAAGGTATTTTGTATTTTACAATACGTACAGAATAGAATTTAGTACATGAATTTGTCTGTGTGTGAATATGGGTAGTGAGTATGTGAATATGGGAAGTGAGTATGTGAATATGGGAAGTGAGTATATGATTATGCGTATGTGAATTTACGATTTCAAACTTAATCACATTTTTATACAATGGATAACGAGGACAAAAACACGAAAGCGCTCTTTGAAATGATGAAAGCCGCGACAACAACAAAGGTGGATGGCGTTCGCAGAAGCAAACGGATAATGAAGCAGAAAGCTTCATCGTCTTCTTCGATTTCATCGGAGAAAGAAGAGCAGCCATGTAATCCCTATTTTGATGATGATGATGACGAGTATTGGTACATAAAAGATCAGTATAACAGAGTAAGTCGGTTTTTCGCTGGCTATGTGCCGGAGGAAGAGCGAGGAACGTTTGGCTGGGATGAAGATCCTGTAGAAAACTTTGAAGATATGAGACGCCGGATTGGAGATCCGGAAGTTTTAGTTTGGATGAGTTACAGCGATTGGGAGAAGTTAGAAGCAAATAAACGATAGCTATACCAATTTAGTATCAATTTCGAATTCTAAAAAACTAAATTTAAAAAAACAGTTTCTTTTTAAGTTATTACTTTAGTGAGTTATGACAAAACATTCAATAAAAATATATTAGGTAGGCTCCAACACGATTGGAGGCATGGGCGTGGAGAACACGGTGCCCAACGGTACCGTACCACTCACTGTCTGCAAAATGGGTACTACTGCGTACACATACGATACAGAATAGAATTTAGTGCATGAATTTGTCAGAAATGAGTATTTGAATATGTTACATGTACGGAAAATCAAGGATACGGAAAATCAAATTTTTATTGAAATTGGAGCTAACGTAAAGAAGATATTCAACAATATAGGTACATCCATCAGAATAGAGCGAAATCTGCACAAAGATGGAAAATAAAGCACTAGAAAAGCAGGGATACAAGAAGATAAACGTAATGTATGGTACCACAAGATAAGCAGGCAGGATGCTGCTA
>CAIUKZ010000364.1 GCA_903899865.1 uncultured Bacteroidales bacterium
AAATCCTCCCTGCTGTGGGTAAAATTGGTTGTCTCTGTTGTCATAAGCTGCTGTCAGCCCTACTGAAGTGATGTGATAGGGTTCCCATCCTGAGACTCCGTAGAGTGCTACTGCGTTCAACATTTTTCTTTCATTTTCAGGATCTACCTTCACATTGTTGGTGTTAAAACCTAACTCCATACCAACAAAAAAAGTTTTTGAAATGATGTATTGAGGTTGTAGAGTCAGGCTAATATTCCGATTGGTGTATGAGAGGATGGTATTGTTTGGTTGATTGCCAATGCCAAAGTACAGGTCTGGATAGTTTCGCAGATTGAAGTTGGAATACAGATACCATTTGTTGTTGCCCAAGAATATTTTGGGGGTGACATTGATAATTGATTGATTTAAAAACGTATAACTTATACTTCCTGAAACGGAGCTGATTCGACTGATGTCTTTGCTTTTGAAATAACAGCCATAAGCAAAGCCAGGTGCCCAGCTAGTTTCCTGTTGGTAGGAAAGAAATGGAATGATAAACAGACTACCTTTCGATGCTAATGAGTCCTTCTTCACAACCAATGTGTCTGGCACTAATGCGTAGAGCTTTAATGTAATGGTGAGGAGTAGTAGTATGAATTTAACTTGGTGCACCGTATTGAAAAAAACCTCTGTTGTTTCACACTGGTGAAACAACAGAGGTTAACTACTAAATGATATTATACTGTAAGAATTTCTTTTTCTTTTGCTACAAACATCTCATCAATTTTTTTGATATATCTATCATGAATCTTTTGAACGTTTGCCTCTGCATCTTTTTCCACATCTTCTGGCAGTCCGTCTTTCACCATTTTTTTGAGTTGGTCAATGGCGTCGCGTCTGGCATTGCGGATGCTTATTTTTGCATCTTCACACTCCGCTTTGGATTGTTTTGCTAGTTGTTTGCGTCTTTCTTCTGTCAATGGTGGGATGCCTAGGCGAATGGTCTCACCATTATTCATAGGTGTGATGCCTACATCCGAGTTGAGAATCGCTTTTTCTATCGCACTGATAAGCCCCTTTTCCCAAGGTTGTATCGATATTGTTTTAGCATCTGGGGTGGTGATAGTAGATACGGTGGAAATTGGCACCATTGAGCCATAATAATCCACTCTCACTCCGTCGAGTATTCTTGCATTTGCTTTTCCTGCACGTATATGTGCCAATGACTCATCTAAGAAAAGTATGGATGCTTCCATGCTTTCTTCTGCTGCTGTCAAATGTGGTTTTACTTCTAACATAATTTTTTTTTATATCGATGTCAATATTTAATTAGATGTTTTTTATTTTTTTACAAGGGTACCAATTTTTTCACCTGCCATTACTTTTTTTAAGTTACCCACCGTGTCCATGTCAAACACGTAGATGGGCATGTTGTTCTCTTTGCACATGGCGGTTGCTGTAAGATCCATTACTTTTAAGTTGCGTTGGAAAATTTCATCGTACGTGATTTCATCAAATTTCACTGCCGATTTGTCCTTCTCTGGGTCGGCTGTGTAGATTCCATCTACTCGTGTGCCTTTGAGCATTACATCGGCCTCTATTTCTATGGCACGAAGCGATGAGCCAGTGTCTGTGGTGAAAAACGGATTGCCAGTACCAGCCGACATGATGATTACTTCGCCTTTTTCTAATCCTTCTACCGCTTTTTGCTTGCTATAAAATTCGCCAATAGGTTCCATCCTGATGGCAGTGAGTACTCTTGATTTTACTCCTGTGGCTTGAAGCGCAGAGTTCAAAGCTAGGCTATTGATGACGGTTGCCAACATGCCCATCTGGTCGCCTTGCACACGGTCAAAACCTTTGGAGGCTCCGCTTAATCCTCTAAAAATATTGCCACCACCGATTACAATACCAACTTCCACACCCATCTGCACTATTTCTGCAATTTGGGAGGCATATTCTGCCAATCTCACTTCATCAATGCCGTATTGCTTATCGCCCATCAATGATTCGCCGCTTAATTTCAACAAGATGCGTTTATATTCTGCCATGTTCGTATTTTTTAGCAAAAGTAAATAAATTGGCTCGGATATACAAATGTAGCTTGGGGTTTATAAGTAATTACAGATTCGAACTTTGATGCACTTTTAATTGTTAAATCATTTGAAAAGTTAGAAGAACAAAAGTTCAATCTACAATCATAAAGGCCAGACAGTTATATTTTGAGAAAAAACTTGCAAATTCTACACAACAATTAGTTTAGGCATGTACCTCAACAAGGTGAAACATGAATCACCACAACATAGATGATTTTCTACGCAGACTCCCTATTGTCAGTGCTTTAAAAATTTAGTATCTTTGCGCCCGAATTAAAAAATCAAATCAAATAAAATAATTATGCAAGAAAAAACAACAGTAAAAATTGAAGTTGCCGATCCTACGCCTCTTGGTTTGCTAGGCTTGTCGATGGTAACATTAGTAGCAGCATCTCAGAAACTTGGATGGACCACAGGTTTGTCAATGGTATTACCATGGGCTATCATTTTAGGTGGTGTGGCTCAGTTGATGGCGTGTGTTTACGACTTCAAACACAACAACCTATTTGGCTCTACTGCATTTGGAGCTTATGGATTATTTTGGATTTCGGTAGGTGCATCGTGGATGATAAAAATGGGCGTATTCGGTGAAATTCTTAAAGGTGCCGTAGATGTGCATCAGTTAGGTTTTGCATTTATTGGCTATCTTATTTTTTCGTTGTTTCTAACGATTGCTTCTTTCAAAACCAATAAAGCATTAATTGCAATAATGGTATTGATTGATGTGCTTTTTATAGCATTATCTGCCGATGTTTTTGGTTTAGGAGAAATGTGGCACGAAGTTGCAGCAGTGACCGAGCTTGTTATTTCAATGATCGGTTTTTATGCCTGTGGAGCTAATTTACTAAACAAAATGTACGGAAAAGTGATTCTACCTTTGGGAAAGGCTATTTTTTAATTGCGATATATTTAAAAAAAGAAGGGATGCAGTTGTAGATTGCATCCCTTCTTTTTTATTCGCCAGTAGTCAATTTACACCTAATTCTTCAATAGAATTTTTCGTGTAGATTTTCCGCATTTTAATAGGTAAATGCCAGGAACGCTCCATGTGATTTGATTCCATCCTTCTGTTGTTTTGGTTGTCTGTAGCAACTGACCATTTATTCCATACAGCTGGGCTACCTCTGCCTCTTTGGCTTGAAAAAATAGATGCCCATTTTCCTCTAGCAACTCCATCGTTTCAACCTCAGTAGTGTTTAGTGTGGCAATATGTGTTGATGCATTGATGGTTTTTATCATTGGGCTAGCTCCTTGACTTGAAATCAGCAATGAGGCTTGTTTGTTTCCTTCCGAACTGGGTTTAAATTTAATTTCAATTACATTTGTCATATTAGCGTTCAATGTTGAGATGCTGTCTACTGAAACCTTGAATTGTGAACTGTCTTTTCCTGTCAGTTGGATATTGATTTTTTGCTGTAGATTAGCGCCTGCAATGGTTAGTTTATGCACTACAGAATCTCCCATGTTAGCTAACAGCACTGGGATTGTATCTTCATTGGTAGATATGGCTGGTGTAGTGGAGGCAATGCCTTTTATTTCAACAGACATTACTCTTGCACCTACAGTGTTTGTTGCATTGGGTGCTACTACCCTAATTTTTCCCACCCTGTTTTTTGACCCAAGGTTTACTTGCTGTATTCCCGATGTGCTAGTTGTGTGTAGGTTTTCTCCGATTTGTGTCCATGTGTTACCATTCGAAAGAAAGACAGCGATATCGTCTGAATGATTGCTTATTGTGCCGAATGATTGTAAAGATAGTGCAATGACTATGTCGCTGTGTGTTGCCAGATTGATTGTTGGTGAAATTAATTCTGAGTTGCTTAGCATTTTCCAGTAGTCTTTGCTTGCATTATTAGTTGTAGCATTGAGTATCGCCCAGTTTTCTGTACCCGAAGGTGTGTTTCTGCTTAGGAAGCTTAATTTTGGAATTACTAATTCTAAGGGTGTAGTCACGCAAAAAATAGAATGACATGTGCATATTAACAATGCTAGTGTTAAGTATTTCTTCATTTCTAATTTTATTAGTATAATTAATGTTGTATATGTGAATCTTTTGAATGCAAATATAGTAATTTTAATTATTTGACGTTTTTATTTTCTTTTTTGTAATTAAATTTTCATGAGTATTTCTATTTCAGTATTGATTTTATTGAGTTGATTAATTTCTTGTAATTGAAATTTCATATCAAGTCTGCTGTATTATTGAAAATTATCCATAATTTTGCACGCTTTTGTTGTTTCAATACTATGTAAGTGAGTTGAATGGTTGTTTAAAATTCAATTTAACTGACTTAAATGATAATGGTCTAAATATAAATTTGCAATGAAAAACAAGTACATTGATTTAATCGAGCAGACTTTTGAGTTTCCTAACGAAGAATTTAACATCGTTGAAAATGAGCTGGAGTGGCATGGTGTCCCGTTGATGGATATTATCAAACAGTATGGAACTCCTTTGCGAATCTCCTATTTGCCAAAAATCACACAAAACATACAAAAAGCACGACGTATGTTTAACGTGGCAATGGCAAAGGTGGATTATAAAGGTGAGTATAACTATTGTTATTGCACCAAAAGTTCTCATTTTTCTTTTGTCATGGAAGAGGTACTAAAAAATGGTGTACATCTAGAGACTTCTTCGGCATTTGATATCAACATCATGGAGTCGCTTTATGAGCAAGGATTATTGAAACCCGAGTCGTATGTAGTTTGTAATGGATTCAAACGTCCTCAATATGTGGAGAACATCCAAAACTTGATGAGAATGGGTTTCAGCAATGTTATTCCAATCTTGGACAACAAGTTTGAGCTCGATCTTTTACTAAAGGATTTTGACATTAAATTTAAAGTAGGAATAAGAATCGCAGCAGAGGAGGAACCTAAATTTGATTTTTATACCTCCAGACTTGGAGTTAGATACAACGATATCATTCCTTATTACAACAAACACATAGCCACCAATTCACAAGTGGAGCTTAAAATGTTGCACTTTTTCATCAACACTGGTGTGAAAGACACTGCTTACTATTGGAATGAATTGAACAAAGCAGTCAATCTCTATTGTGAATTGAAAAAGCGTTGCCCTGAATTAGATAGTTTGAATATAGGTGGAGGCTTCCCAATTCAGACTCACCTGGATATGGTGTATGATTATGAGTACATGGCCGAAGAAATTGTAGCTCAAATCAAAACTATTTGTTCGCAAAATGGTGTTCCAGAGCCACATATTTTCACTGAGTTTGGCTCTTATACGGTTGGAGAAAGTGGTGCAATGCTCTATTCTATTGTCAATCAAAAGAAACAAAATGATCGTGAGTTGTGGAACATGATAGACAGCTCGTTTATGACCACATTGCCTGACACATGGGCCATCAACCAGCGTTATGTGTTCTTAGCTATCAATAATTGGATATCGGAATATGAGCGAGTAAATCTCGGAGGATTGACATGTGACAGCGAAGATTTTTACAATGCTGAGGTGCACTCCAACGCCGTCTTCTTGCCTAAAATGCAAGAAGACCGTGAGCAGTACATCGGATTTTTCCACACGGGTGCTTATCAGGAGTCTTTAAGTGGATTCGGTGGTATTCAGCACTGTCTTATTCCAGCACCCAAACTGGTGATTATTGACAAAGATGAGGATGGAGAATACTTCACCAAGCTTTTTGCCAAAGAACAAAGTTACAAGTCGATGTTGAAAATTTTGGGCTATTAGTCTGGTTGGTATAGGTGGACTGAAACTGAATAGTTTGCGTGAACCAAAAGATTCGAATGGTTCATGTTGAGTTAGTAATTGGACTGAGTCTGGAGTTAATCTAGACCTAGTCCAATTTGTTTTCTATGGCAATTAATTTGTTAATCAGAGGGTTAGCATACATTTCTAAAATTTTCAGTCTTAGGAAATCAATGTCTTTGTTTTCAATCACAATCTTTGAAAGTTGTTTTGAAATGTAATTTTCAAAGGTTAAAACATCCGCTTG
>CAIUKZ010000365.1 GCA_903899865.1 uncultured Bacteroidales bacterium
ATCCTCATCTTTTGTGCAGATGTATGCGCAAGAAATAGACAACAATAAGTATCAGATAGATGCAGTAGATGATGTAAACAATGTTCCTCTTTACTTCAAAGCTGGTCTCGATACGGTTTATACCCTCTCTGTGATGCATCAAAACTTGTCTAACGCTTATAAAGTGCTCTACATCTATGATGTGGTGATGGATACGCTTATTGATATTACCACCGCTGGAGTGAAGTATGTATTCAAGACGCCAAAGCAGCAACCAGCTTCCAAACGATTTGTGATGTACACCTCCAGTCCGCAATGGGTGAGTGGTGGCATAGCTACTGAGATAGAAACACCAATTTCTAAGCAGATTAGTGTCTATTCTATTGGGTCTTCTGTTTGTGTCAACAATGAAACTGAGTTGTCAGCCAAAATCCAAATTGTTGACGCCACATCTGGCATGGTAGCCACTACTCTATCTGTTGCGCCAAATCAACGCAATGTGTATCCAACTGACTTAAAACCAGGAGTGTATATTGCTGTCATCAATACAAATTTTAGTTCTAATATCATTAAATTTAGAATTATTTGATGATAATGCGCTAAGGAATGTTAATGACCGGTTTAATTTCTATTTCACACTTCAGCCTTTACCTCTTCTTGTAAAATTTCTTTCTTCCATTTCTAATGTTTCTTTTTACTTGCTTTTCCAACTTTTTTATGTTGCGTCGTTTCCAATTGTGGGAGTACTTATAGTCATTTTTTATTATATTTTCTTTGCGAAAATATTTCAATCGTGTTATAATTTGTTTAAAATCTGACTCATTGTTAAATATCTAAAAACTAGCAATATAGTATCATTGTACTAGTTGTTGGCTTGTTTTAATGTGTAAATTTGTCGCCATTGGAATTCTTTATTTGTAACTGTTAATTGCTGATTAATGGAGTGATTTGTTAAAACAGAGGTGCTCATGAACTTTCTTTTTGGTTCATGGTTTTTCCCTTGTCGGATTGTCTTGTCTGTTTCCTGTTATTGTATTCAACCATCTTGTTGGTTTGGTGTATTCTCGAATTAATTGGATGAAAGGTAAAAGACCAACGATTTTTTTTCATTGATTTTTTTAGTTCTAACACAATTCTATTGCTAAACTATGAAGAAACTTACTTCTTTTGATTTTTCTAGCTTGAAATTTATTTCATTGATTCTTGTTTCTGTTTGTTTTTCTACATCAGTTTTTGCTGATATTACAAAGACAGTAGGAGCCACAGGTAGTGATTTTACCACACTGAAGCAAGCTTTTGATGCCATCAATGCCAATGCCGGGGGTGCTTATAATGGAGTGGTCACCTTGCAAATAAAAGACAATACTACTGAGACAGCTACCGCTTCACTCAATGCGAGTACAGGCTATACCTCTGTACTCATTTATCCCATTGTGTCTGGAAAATCCATTTCTGGATTCATTGCCAGTGCACCACTCATTGATTTGAATGGTGCTGAGAGTGTCATTTTCGATGGGCGCTTGAATGCAACTGGTGCTATTCCCGACTTGACCATTTCTAATACTTCCACCTCAAGCAATGCTGCTACTTCCACCATCCGTTTTATTAATGGAGCTGTGAATAATGTCATTCAATATTCCACCATTCTTGGAGCTGAAACTCACGCATCCAGCGGTGTTGTTTTTTTTAGTACTTCCACTGCCGCTCAAGGTAATAGCAATAATACCATTGCCAATAATAATATATCGTCTGTCAGCTCGGCGAACAGACCTACCAATGCTATCTTTTCTTCGGGAACAGCTGGAAAGGAAAATGCAGGATTAATCATCAGTTCGAATAGAATTTATGATTTCTTTAGAGCTTCGGCTACTTCTTATGGGGTGAATCTTTCTTCCAATACCACTGCTTGCTCCATCATTGATAATAGCTTTTACGAAACAACATCCATTGTCACTACTTCTACATCTTCCTACAGCATGATTTATTTGAACAATCCCTCTGGAACTGGATTTGTAGTAAGTGGAAATGTGATGGGTGGTAGTGCACTTGGCAATGCGGGCACATTCTCAAAAACTGGAAATAATAATAACTTTTATGCCATCAATGTAAATGTAGGGACTGGCACGGTTACTAGCATTCAAAACAATACTGTCAAGTCAATATCTTGGACTAATTCTGGTGCTGCTACTTTTGCAGGTATTTATATCACGGCAGGAACAGTGAATATTGGTGCCGATCTGGGTAATGTCATTGGCGCAGCCACAGGTATTGGATCCATCATTGTCAGCGCAGCGGCTACTGGTGCCGATATGTATGGAATTTATGTGGGAAGTACTGCTACAGTGGATTGTAAAAACAACACCATAGCCGCTATTACTACCAACAATGCAGGAACATTTGCTTCCAATTTTTTCGGAATATACAAATCTGCATCGGCTGGCAATATGTACATCACCAATAATGTGGTTGGTGATGAAGCTACTGTCAACTCCATTCATGCTGCGTCAGCAAGTACTTCCAACTCTCAAACTGTGTATGGCATTTACTCCTCTGGTACTGCTACTGTTACTATCACCAATAACAAAGTAGCCAATCTCACAAATAGTTCTACCAACATTAGCTCTGGAAACATTATTGGTATTGCATCTACCAATGGTACCAATACCATCTCTACCAATATTATCCATGACCTCACTGCATTGAATGGTAATACTGGGTCTACCACTGCTGCCTCTGTGATGGGTATTTCTATCTCTGGAAGTGCTACTCAACGAACTGTGATTGGAAATAAAATTTACAACCTGTCCAGTTTATACACCGGAGTATCCAATGTGGTAGTCACTGGTCTGTATTATAGCGCTGGTAATGCTTCCAATGCGGTGTCACAAAACTTTATTTACAATCTTGTCAATCAAGCTACTGGCACTAGTGCTAAGATTTTTGGAATCAGAATTGGTGCTGGTTCTACCGTATTCTCCAACAACATCATCACCCTCGGCGGAAATACTGCCACTACCCTATATGGAATATATGAAACAGGCGGTACAGGAACTACCAATAGTTTGTATTACAATACTATATATCTGTCTGGTAGTTTGTCTTCTGGAGTCACTAATCCTTCGTATGGTCTATATAGTGCCTCTACGAATAATATAAGAAACATCAAAAACAATCTGTTCTTTAATGCCCGATCTACAACTTCTGGAGCCAATTTGCATTTCCCAATGTATGTTATTTCTACTGGTGGCACTTATGCCATCGATTATAATGATTACTGGGCTACTGGTGCTGGTAGTGTGATGGCATACTTTGGTGCTAATAGAGTCACACTTGCTGCGCTTCAAACTGCCACCTCGCAAAATTCAAATAGTGTGGTAGTAAACCCCGGACTTGCAAATGCAGGTGGAACAGCTGCTGCTGATTATATGCCTTCGTCATTGTTGATATTGGGCTCGACTTCTACTGGTGTTGGTTCGGATTACACTGGAGCAGGAAGACTAGCTACTCCTACCATGGGTGCATTTGAAATAGGTGCCATGCTTACCAATGTAGATGTGTATAAGGCTGGTGTTTTTCAAGGAGGATACAATACTTTGAGAGGTGCATTTAGCGCCATCAATGCAGGTACTCATACTGGTAGTCTGGAAATTAA
>CAIUKZ010000366.1 GCA_903899865.1 uncultured Bacteroidales bacterium
CATATTTAGCGACCTTGATTTCGTCCATCACTTGGTAGTAGTCTTCCAC
Organism: uncultured Bacteroidales bacterium; assembly: GCA_903899865.1. Classification (GTDB taxonomy): domain Bacteria; phylum Bacteroidota; class Bacteroidia; order Bacteroidales; family Paludibacteraceae; genus Paludibacter. The sequence continues at coordinate 50 of CAIUKZ010000366.1, forward strand.
CAACATTTTTGATGCATATGACAACTCAAATGTTCCTGGAACATGAATTACATTGATATTTTTCTCACTAACTCCATTTTCAATTAATGCTTGCATTGCCCCTCTGAGCATAGTGTGCGTTATTTGCGGATTCCAATCAGCTACTGCAATTGCATATTGTTGCTCTGCAACAATCTCTTTTGGAGGCATTGTATCTGGGTTATAATCTGATAAATTGCTTAAATTTGTTGCCATAATTTTCGAATTTGAATGAAAAAAAAGCTAATCCTTTAATCCAGGAATAGCTTTTTTTGTGTAATTTATAATTTTACTTTTACTTTTGTACTCTTGCTAAATACTTATCAACCTCTGCTGCTTCTGCTGATTTTGGATATTTCTCTTTAATAGATGTGTATGCCTTTTCTGCCTTTTCATTATCCTTAATTGACTCATAAACAAATCCTAATTTCTTGAGATACATAGGACTTAGGACATTATCATCACAACCAATTGCTTTCTCAAATGCTTTTATTGCATCCTCATTTTGTCCTAAATTCACATAACAATCTCCTATCAGACCTTGTACAGTAACTCCTAAATGTGTTTCTTTTGAACTGTACTTATTCAAGTATTCAATTGCATCTTCATACTTCCCAAGTTTAAATAGGCAAATTCCTGCATAAGCATTGGCAAGTTTACCTGTTGCAGTAAAGCCATATTCTGAAGCTATTTCTATAAACCCTATGGACTCTATCCCTTTACCTTCTAGTGCAATTTTGAATGAATCTACTGCAAATGCATTTTGGGATTTGTACATCTCATTTTGAGCTGCTAGTTCTCGTGGTTCTAAATAATAGGTTTTGAATCCTAAAACAGCTAGTACAAAGAGAACAACCACCCCTAGACCAATTAAAATTACTTTCTGATTTTTCTCAATAAAGGCTTCCGCACTAGTCAATGCACCTTGAATATCATGAATTTCTTCAGCCTTTACTTCTTCTTTCTTTGCCATTGGATTAATCTATTACTTTTGTTATTTTATAATTACGATTGAAAAATAGAACGGGCAAAAGTAGCTATTTTCTTTGAAATATTGAAACTTTTACAGAGATTTTTAGCTAATGTGGTTCTAAATGATCATAAACTTATTCATCATGGATTTTTCTCAAAAATTAACGATTCAATTGATACAATTTCTAAAACTATGGGTTATATTTGTAATAGAAAACACAAACAACCGCATTGTTTTGAGATTGGAAAACTCAACACTTAAAATTAAAACGAGTAATGTGATTTCTTAATGGCGGGCTGCACCTTCGGGCATTCAATTGTGAACGGCAGATTACAAAGGGAACTTACACCTCAAATCCTAATTATTAGGAGTTTTCTCAATGACAGCAATGCGGTTTTTGAATAATTAAGCCCCAATCAATGGGGCTTTTTTTATGGATATTTTATTGACAAAGCTACATTTATTTATCAAATTCTCTGGAATATTTCCCAGGCTTTTTCTACCGTTTTTACGTCTGAAAAAACAACAGAGCGTCGCATATTTTGCTCTCTTAATTGACATTTTCGAGGGTTGCCAGCGATAAATTGAAGCAAGCGTCCAAAAACATCTGATTGATAATAAGTAGATTGTGGATTTGAGACGATAAAAGCAGTCATTTTATCGTTTTTTAATACTAATTTTTCAACACCAAACTTCATAGCCAACCAACGCAATTGCACAACCAACAAAAGACTTTTACCATTGGATGGCAGTTTTCCAAATCGGTCTTCCAATCGCTTTTGAAATTCCATTAAATCCAATTCATTATCAATACTATCCAGCTCGCGGTACAGACTGATACGTTCGGAAACATTTTCAATATATTCTGAAGTAAACATTAACTCCATGTCAGAATCTATCTGACAGTCAGTCACAAAAGATGTGGTTGAATTCTTTTCTGAACGTTCTTCGGCATATAATTCCGAAAATTCTTCATCTTTCAACTCATGAACAGCTTCATTGAGTATTTTTTGGTAAGTTTCATAACCCAAATCTGCTATAAATCCGCTCTGCTCCGCTCCTAGCATATTTCCAGCACCACGAATATCCAGATCTTGCATGGCAATATTGAAGCCACTACCTAATTCTGCAAAGGTTTCTAATGCTTGAAGTCGTCTTCTAGCGTCAGGTGTCAAAAGACTTTGTTCGGGTGCTAATAGATAGCAAAAAGCCTTCCGATTGCTACGACCTACCCTCCCACGCAACTGATGCAAATCACTCAATCCAAAATTTTGAGCACTATTAATGATAATGGTGTTAGCGTTGGGGATATCAATACCAGATTCAATGATTGTAGTTGCAATTAACACATCATATTCATAATCAATAAAATCGACGATAATTTCTTCTAATTGATCGGCTGGCATTTGTCCATGTCCTACTGCTACCCTGCAATTGGGAATCAGTCTTTTTATTAGATTTTCAATGGTGTAAATGCTTTGAATGCGATTGTTCACAAAAAACACTTGACCATTTCGGTTCATTTCCAACTGTATAGCTTCCTTTATAACATCTTCGTCAAATTCATGTATTTCGGTTTGAACAGGATATCTATTAGGGGGCGGTGTATTGATTATTGATAAATCACGGGCTCCCATCAGCGAAAACTGCAATGTACGAGGGATAGGAGTAGCAGTCATTGTAAGTGTATCGACATTGGCCTTTATCTCTTTCAATTTTTCCTTGACTGTCACACCAAATTTTTGTTCCTCATCTATGATAAGTAAACCCAAGTCTTTGAATACAACTGACTTACTTACCAGTTTGTGGGTTCCGATAAGGATATCAATTTTCCCATCTTTCAACTTGGAAAGCACCTCTGAGCTTTGTTTGACACTCTTGGCTCTACTGAGATACTCAATGGTACACGGAAAGTCTTTTAATCTTTCTTTAAAAGTATTGTAATGTTGCAAAGCGAGCACAGTAGTGGGAACGAGCACAGCCACTTGTTTTCCATCGGTAGCTGCCTTAAAGGCTGCACGAATAGCAATTTCAGTTTTGCCAAATCCCACATCTCCACATACCAATCTGTCCATTGGCAAAGTGGATTCCATATCCTTTTTTACATCTGCAGTGGCTTTAACTTGATCGGGAGTATCTTCATAGATAAAAGACGCTTCCAACTCTTGTTGCAAGTAACTATCTGGCGTATAGCTGAATCCTTGCTCCGACTTACGCTTTGCATAGAGTTTTATCAGTTCACGGGCAATGTCTTTGACCTTTGACTTAGTGCGCTCTTTAAGTTTTTCCCATGCCCCTGTACCTAGTTTATTAATTCTTGGTGCTTCCCCATCCTTTCCTTTGTACTTTGAAATGCGATGTAGTGAATGAATGCTTACAAAAATTATGTCATCGTCTTTAAAAACGAGTTTAACCATTTCCTGCATTTTGCCATTCACATTGGTGCGAACCAGACCACCAAACACCCCTACACCATGATCAACATGAACCATAAAATCACCAACTTGAAATTGGTTTAACTCCTTAAGCGTCAATACCACTTTCCCAAGACGGGTCTTATCTGTTTTCAGTTGATATTTATGAAAGCGGTCAAAAATCTGATGGTCGGTGTAACAAATAATTGACAAATCATGATCAATAAATCCCTCATGAAGTGTATTTTTTACTGGTTGAAAACTAATGTTATCTCCTCGGTCCGAAAATATTGAGGCTATTCGGTCTGTTTGTTTAACACTATCACTTAGGATATATAATTTATAACCTTCAGACAAATGCTTCTTTAGATTCTCTGTTACTAAATCAAAATTTTTATGAAAAATTGGCTGTGGTGAGGTCTTGAAATGAATGGTGCATTCGGTTTTAAAATACGATCGTTCACTCCACTCCATTTTTCTACATGTTTGCAAATAATCCATCATTTGCTCACCTGTAATCAGTGATTTGAATAAATTGGGGACGCTACGTTCACCTTCATTGGCCTTCACCAAAGCATCGTTGTATAACTGATTGATGCGTTCACGAACAAAAGGCACATCGGTAAAACTAAACAAACACTCTTTGGAAACAAATTCAAAAAAAGGTAGATGTGGTAAATCATTATCCAGGTTTACATCTGGAATAATCTCAATTTCAGACTTTTGTTCCTTTGAAAGCTGTGTCTCTATATCAAAAACTCTTATTGACTCTAGCTCATCACCAAAAAAGTCACACCGATAAGGCAATTCAAAGGAGTATGAAAAAATATCAATTATTCCTCCACGCACAGAATACTGACCTGGCTCATAAACAAAATCGACGCGTTGAAATGAATACTCCACTAGCATTTCTACCACAAAATCTAGCCCTAAACTATCACCGACTTTCAGCTTGAGAGTTTTAGTCCGCAGTCCATCTGACGAAATGACTTTTTGCATCAATGATTCCGGATAGGTTATCACCAAACAAGGAGCTGGATTATTAGCCAATCGATTCAACACTTCTGTTCGAAGAATTTCATTAGCTGTGTCAAGTTGAGATAGTTTGATTGCTTTTTTAAAGGAAGAAGGAAAAAAATAAACCGTCTCACTGGCCATCATCATTTTCAAATCGTTATAAAGATAAGCTGCTTGATCAGCATCATCCATAACACAGATGTGAGTTGTAGGTTGTGCACGAAAAATAGAAGCCATCACCAACGACAAAGAAGAACCACTCAAACCAGAAATTTGCACTTTCTGTTCGAGTGATTTAACCCAATTAATCAACGGCTTCAGTTGAGGATGTAAGGAATAAACTAGTTGAAAATCAGAGAGAGTCACAGTTAAAATTAAATTAAAGAGAGAGCAAAAATGTCAAATAGGACAAATCACATTGATTATAAAAAATACTAATTAGTAGCAATAGCTCGAAGCAACTTAACCTGTTCCTCCATTCCAAAAACTAATAATCTATCTCCCAAATGAATAAGATGATCTGCTTTGGGGTTGATTATCAAATCATTATTCATCGAATAATAACCTATTACAACCAAATTTGTTCTTTGAGGCAAATTAGCTTCTTTAAATGACTTGCCAACCAAGTCACTACCTTCATGAATTTCGACTAATTCAAACTTGTAATCTTTAAGCTCCTCTTTGCCACCTGCAAATTCCACAAAGCTAAAAAAATCTGTGCTGGTAGTAGCTATCGATATGATTCTGTCGGTTGCAATATCTATGGGTGAAATAATAAAATCAGCTCCAGCTTTTTTAAATTTTGGAGTAGAAGCGATATCATCAACACGTGTAATAACTTTAATATTTCTATTTAAATCTTTGGCACTTAGGGTTACAAATAAATTCTCAGCATCTGATGTGAGAACAGAAATTAAAATTTTAGCCTTGTTAATCCCACTATTCAACAGTGTTTCGTCATGAGTAGCATCACCAAAAACATGGATTAAGTTAGAATCAAATACTTCTTTTAATCGTTCAACTCTTTCAGTATCATTTTCAATTAATACTACTTTGAATTTCTTTGCAAGCAAATCATCAATTATTTTCTTTCCAGTTTTGCCATATCCACAAACAATGTAATGATTACTTAGGCTTTCTAATGTTTTATTCATTGCATTACGTTTTAGTAATTTATTTAATTCTCCATCCAAAAAAAATGCTGATAATCTACCTAAAGAGTAGAATCCAGCTGTAAAACCGGAAATAATAAGAAAAATATTAAAAACTCTTCCTGTAGATGAAAGTGGTTGAATTTCACCATAACCTATCGTTGTAAATGTGATGAGCAACATATAGATAGCATCTATAGGCGAGTACCCTTCAAGGTAAATGTAGCCTACAAATCCAATCATCAAAATTGAACCAAGCACCAACAAAGGTATGAAAAGTTGCTTCCAGAATAGTGAGTTTAGTTCAGACTTCATAAAAGA
>CAIUKZ010000367.1 GCA_903899865.1 uncultured Bacteroidales bacterium
CAGTATGCAGGTTACATTACATTGCGACGTTAAGTAGATAGCGGTAGATTCAATTATCAGATTAACGATTAATCCGAAAATATTTAACCTCAACCTCAAAATCAATTTAGTCAAGGTTTGAAATTATCTCTTTAGGGAGTAAAAGCTTATTGTTCAGATGAAAAACAGATTTTTATTATTTTTATTATTCATTTCAATTTTCAATTCTTACTCACAAAACCTCGACCTAAGCAAAGCCCAATGGGAGTTTCGCAAAGTGAACGATGTAAAATGGCTACCAGCAACAGTTCCCGGAACAGTACACACCGATTTATTGGCTAATAAAAAGATTGAAGATCCTTTTTATCGAACCAATGAAAATGACCAACAATGGATAGAAAAAGAAGATTGGGAATATAAAACGAACTTTGATGTAAACCAAAGCCTACTTGCAAATCAGCATGTTGATTTGGTGTTTTCAGGGTTGGATACTTATGCAGATGTGTATTTGAATGGGGAGAAAATATTGGTGGCAAACAATATGCACCGCCAATGGAAAGTAGAAGTGAAGCGATTCCTGAAATTAGGCTTAAACGAATTGCAGGTATATTTTCATTCACCCATTAATTCGGTTTTACAACAATTTCATTCACTTGGCTACACCGTTCCTGTTAGTAGCAATGATTTCGGAAAGCAGCGCTTGAGTGTTTACACCCGAAAGGCTGGATATCACTATGGATGGGACTGGGGCCCTCGATTTGTCAGTAGTGGAATATGGCGACCCGTGTACTTGCAAGCATGGAACAAAGTGGAAATTGAACATCTTTTCATCAAGCAACTCTCATTATCAGAGAATAATGCTGAACTTGAAGCCCGATTGTCAGTAAACAGCACCGAAGAAGGTGTGAAGCAGCTCAACCTGTTTGTAGAAAATAGCCCAACTCCAATCCTGTCCAAACCGGTGTGGGTAGCCAAAAGTCAAACAGAAGTCAATGCCCGTTTTTTGATGAAGGATGTAGAATTGTGGTGGCCAAATGGTTTGGGAAATCACAAACTTTACTTGTTTAGAGCCGAACTCAAAGACAGCGACAAACTGATTTGTTCAAAAAGTGTAAAACACGGAATGCGTACCATTGAAGTAGTAGAAGAAAGCGATGAAAAAGGAAAATCTTTCTACTTTAAGGTAAATGGTAAAGCCGTGTTTGTTAAAGGTGCCAATTACATTCCACAAGATAATTTTCTTACAAGGGTAACAACTGAGCACTATCAGCGGATTATTAAAACTGCCGTTGAATCTAACATGAATATGCTCCGTGTATGGGGTGGTGGTGTTTATGAAAACGATATTTTTTATGATCTGTGTGATGAAAACGGATTGATGGTGTGGCAGGATTTTATGTTTGCTTGTGCATTATTTCCTCCTTTCGACGATTTAAAAGCAAACATTTATGAGGAAGCTGTGTATAACGTAAAACGTTTGCGAAATCATCCGTCAATTGCCTTGTGGTGTGGTAACAACGAGATTGCTCAGTTTATGAATCAAGACTATTGGGGGCACCTGAAATCAGATTTTCGTACAAAAGACGACTCGCTCACTCTTCAAAGAACCTACAAGA
>CAIUKZ010000368.1 GCA_903899865.1 uncultured Bacteroidales bacterium
ACAGCCAAGGCTCTGGCTTCACATTCCGATTGGGTGAAGTACAGAAAACCAGGTACTGTAGGAAAGGATATGGAAAAGAATAATAGTTCTGGTTTTTCAGCCAAACCTGCAGGTTTTAGATGCAATAGTAATGGTAAGTTCCTTCTTATGGGTGATTATGGCTACTTTTGGAGCTCAACAGAGAATGTTGCGGTAGGTGCGTGGGTACGTGGGTTGGACTTTCGCAGTGATTTAGTAGTGGGAGGAAATGGGTGCAAACTGCATGGGTATTCTGTCAGATGCATTCTAGATAAGCAAAAGAAATAAGGCTTTGCAAGCTTTTCAAGTTGCGCTATAGTTTTTTAGATACACACAATTACCATTGTGCTAATAATAAAAATGAGGCTTGCTAATTAAATAGCAAGCCTCATTTATTAATCTCGGTTAAGAGATCTTTTCTACTTCTTCTTGAAGGTCAATTTCAATTCCCTTTTTGTCGTAAAATTTGTATTGTAAAAAGCCTAACTTTTGCTCAGCTATCACTTTACATCCTTTACCAAATCTTTTTCTCCATTTCCATTTTAATGAAAGGATGCCTTTAGAGATATAAGCATCTACGTATGGATGAACGTTTAATGTAAATTCCTTTACTTTTAGTTTGTTGACCAGATAATCTATTTTACTTTCCAGTTGGTCAGTCAATAGGATTGATGGTTGAGTGCGTCCTTTGCCAAAGCAGGTTGGGCAGTTTTCCTCAATGTCAATATGAATTGCTGGTCTAACACGTTGACGTGTCATTTGTAGTAATCCGAATTTGCTCAGAGGTAAAATGTTGTGTTTGGCTCTATCGTTGGCCATATTTTCACGCATTCTATCAAAGAGTTTCTGCCGATTTTCGGTCTCATGCATGTCAATGAAATCCACTACAATTATTCCTCCCATGTCACGTAATCGGAGTTGGCGAGCAATTTCGTCAGCTGCAGCCAGATTCACATCCAGTGCGTTTGCCTCTTGACCATTACCAGCTTTCGACCGATTGCCACTGTTTACATCTATCACATGTAGTGCCTCTGTGTGTTCAATGATTAGATAAGCACCGTTTTTAAAAGATACTGTTTTCCCAAATGCCGATTTGATTTGTTTGGTGATTCCAAAACTATCATAAATGGGTGTTTCATTTTGGTACAGCTTAACGATTTCTTTCCTGTCAGGTGCAATTAGCTCTACATAATCACGTACTTCGTTAAATACGTCTTGATCATTGATGTGAATGTGTTTGAAATTGGTGTTGAATAAATCTCTAATTATTCCCACCGTGCGACCTAGTTCTTCTAAAATAAGTGAAACGCCTTTAGCTTGCTGTGTTTTCATTACAGCCTCTTCCCAGCGTTTAACTAAGATTTTTAACTCATTGTCGAGTTCTGCGACTTTTTTTTCTTCAGCAACAGTGCGCACTATTACCCCAAATCCTTTTGGTTTAATGCTTTGTATCAGCTGTTTGAGACGAAGTCGTTCTTCTTCTGTTTTAATTTTTTGAGATACAGACACCTTGTCTGCAAAGGGAATTAAAACAAGAAATCTTCCTGCAATAGAAATTTCGGCTGTCAATCTTGGACCTTTGGTAGAAATTGGTTCTTTTGTTACTTGAACCATTATTTCTTGTCCTGTTTTTAAGATGTCGTTGATTGAACCGTTTTTTTCAATCTCAGGTTGTAATTTTACTTTTTGCATCACAGGCACTTTCTTGCGGTCGCTTGTTGCCTGAGTTGTAAAGTTAGTAAGGGTGTTGAAATTGGAACCTAAATCAAGATAATGTAGAAAAGCGTCTTTTTCGTAACCGACGTCCACGAAAGCTGCATTCAAACCAGGCATTATTTTTTTTACCTTCCCCCAGTAAATGTTGCCCACCGAAAACTGTTCTAGTCTTCCTTCTTGGTTAACCTCTACTAGGCGTTTGTCCTCGAGCAGCGCAATAGAAATCTCGGATGTCTTTACATCCACTACTAATTCGCTATTCACTTTTTATTTTTTTGATTTTGGTTTAACTAAACAAAAAACAAACTTATTGCATTATTGTTTGCATATAAGTTTGTTTTCTATGGTCTTTGATGAATCAAGCCCAATAGACTATTTCTTTTTATGTCTGTTCTTTCTTAGTCTTTTTTTTCTTTTGTGAGTCGACATTTTATGTCTCTTTCTTTTTTTTCCGCTTGGCATTTTGTTTTGTATTAGTATGTTATGAATAATTATTTAACCACGTTAACGAAAGTCTTTGCTGGTTTAAATGAAGGTATGTTGTGTGCAGGAATTATTATTGTTGTATTTTTTGAAATATTTCGTGCTGTTTTTTCTGCTCTTTCTTTGATAATGAAACTGCCAAATCCTCTCAAATACACGTTTTCATTCTTTGCTAGCGAGTCTTTTACAGTCTCCATAAAAGCTTCAACAGTTGTTAATACAGTTACTTTGTCAATACCTGTAGTTTTAGCAATTTCGTTTACGATGTCTGCCTTAGTCATTTCGGTAAAATTTTATAAGTTAGTTAATAATTGATTTGTTGTCATTTTTTGAAACGGACTGCAAATATATTGCTTTTATTCTGATTAAAAAACAATTGACCCCATTTTTTTATTAAAAAGCTATGATTCTATTTCAGATCACTTGTCATTCTAACTGTCAGATGTTGGGTTTTTGTATATTATTAATTATCAAAATTTTAAATAGGTAAAAAGGTCTAAATATTTGTCGTAGTTTTGTATAATTCAGATTAAATGTTTATCCTATTAATATTTTAATCATTGTTGTCCGGTAAAACTTTCATGAGATAGAAATAAGAAGAGGAAACCTCCGAAGAAATTTCCTCTAATGAACTAATTTTGTATTGGAACCCAAAATTAGAATCATGAGCAAAGATACAAATTTTATCGGACAG
>CAIUKZ010000369.1 GCA_903899865.1 uncultured Bacteroidales bacterium
TTCTTTTTTGCTAATGCCGATAATACCAATATATGCTAAACCTAATTACTCACACATCCTCTATGCCTAGTTTTCTGAAAACTTTAAACATTTGACAATTACAAATCATATATTTTATTGTCAAATGAATTCACCACACAGAAAATTCGGAGTTGTTTTTTGATGTAAAGATAATTTTTTATGTTGAGATTTAACAGTAGTTTCATTTTGATTTTAAATTTTTACAGCCGAATTTATACCTTAATCAAGTGCCCCGTCCTATTTAAACAAAAAATCTTGTCCACCCACAGGGGAACATCAAAAACTCTTCCTCCCCTTTAGGGGTCGGGGGTTGTCTTTCTCGTAGAGCCTTCTCCCCTTTAGGGGTTGGGGGTTGTTTTTATTTTTCTTACATTTGTATTTCTAATTTCTTAAGCCCTGACCCATGCCTCCATTAGCCGAACGACTTCGCCCACAATCACTTGACCACTACATCGGGCAAAAACATCTAGTGGGTGAGAATGCCATTTTGCGAAACATGATAGAGTCCGGACATGTGGCGTCATTTATCCTGTGGGGACCTCCCGGAGTAGGAAAAACTACCTTGGCACGTATCATTGCCAACAAATTGGAACGGCCGTTTTACACCCTCAGTGCAGTGACATCGGGCGTAAAAGATGTACGTGAAGTAATTGAAAAAGCCAAGGCAAATCGCTTCTTCTCACAAGCCAACCCCATCCTGTTTATTGACGAAATACATCGTTTCAGCAAATCGCAACAAGACTCATTACTTGGCGCAGTAGAAAATGGCACGGTCACGTTGATAGGTGCTACCACGGAGAACCCGTCCTTTGAAGTCATCACTCCCCTACTCTCCCGCTGCCAAGTGTATGTATTGAAACCGTTGGAAAAAGAAGACTTGCTCCAACTTGCCAACCATGCCATCAATCATGACACCGAACTAAAAAACCGCAACATCACATTGCAAGAAACCGAGTCCCTGCTCCGATTTTCGGGTGGTGATGCGCGCAAACTGCTCAACATCTTGGAACTGGCTATCAATGCCGACCCATCTGACGCGGTCGTCATCACCAACGACATCATCACCGAGCGCCTCCAACAAAACCCATCGGCTTATGACAAAGACGGTGAGATGCACTATGACATCATTTCGGCATTTATCAAATCCATCAGAGGAAGCGACCCAGACGCTGCCATTTATTGGTTGGCACGCATGGTGGCAGGAGGCGAAGATCCTAAGTTTATTGCACGTAGGTTGGTCATTTCGGCGGCTGAGGACATCGGATTGGCCAATCCCAATGCGCTACTACTGGCGAATGCCTGCTTTGATGCATTGCAAAAAATAGGTTGGCCCGAGGGCCGTATCATCCTTGCTGAGACCACCATTTACCTTGCCACCTCGCCCAAAAGCAATTCGGCTTACCTTGCCATTGATGATGCGCTGGCATTGGTAGAACGCACGGGCAACCTACCCGTACCACTTCATCTGCGCAATGCACCCACCAAACTGATGAAAGAGCTTAACTACGGCAAAGATTACAAATACTCGCACGACTTCCCTAATCATTTCGTAGTACAACAGTTCCTCCCCAACGAACTCAAAAACACCACCATCTGGAAAGCACAATCCAACCCCGCCGAAAGCAAACAGGGCGAATGGATGAAAACATTGTGGGGAGATAGAAAGCAATGACAACCCCTAACAATTATAAAATAAATTATTAACTTTGTACAGAGAGAGAGAGAGAGAGAATGTCAACTATTTTTAAATATCTGTAACCAAACAAATTAATAAGAATTAAAATTATATGAGAAAAAAGATTTTAAAAGGAGCATTGGTACTTGCATTCTTCACGTTCAATCTGTGCAGTTTTAGCATTAATGCACAAAAAAGATCTCAATCATATTATGTGAGAGCAACAGGTAATGATCACAATAATGGAAAAACTGAGAAATCACCTTTTAAAACAATTAGAAGAGCAGTCGAAGTGGCATCCCAAGGAGAAATAAATAGGATCACAGTTATTGGCATTCTAAATCAAATAAGTGAGAAATGCAAATCTGTGGACGGTGTTTTCATTCTTTCAAATGAAGGTAGCAATGAAATAATAATTAGCGGCAAAGAGAAGGTTACGCTACAAGAAAAGGCGGTTTTATCAGCTAAAGGTACTAAAAAAAGATGTGTAGCTATTCAAGGGTCTAGTAAAATACGATTTGAAAGTATTGAAATTTCGGGAGCTAATACCAATGTAGATGGTGCAGGAATTGCAGGACCATATAATAGTCTAGTAACATTAGGAAACCAAGTAAAAATAGTCGGAAACAAAACAAGCGGATATGGAGGAGGAATATATGCTCGTGGTAAGTGGATAATTGAGGATGGGGCTTCAATTATAGGAAATAAAGCTAATTTTGGAGGAGGAGTGTATATACCATATGCTTGGAATGAATTTATCTTGAAGGGTGGAATTATTAATAACAACAAGGCTAATATTAGTGGGGGAGGAATATGTCTTGCCGATGGAAATAATAAATTAACAATGGAAGATGGAAGTATATGCAATAATTTTGCGGGAGTTAATGGTGGAGGATTATATGTTGCAGATGAATTTAAATTGCTAAATGGTAGTATAAACAATAATATAGCTAATAAAAATGGTGGAGGCATCTATCTGGGTTGGAATGCAGATGTTTACGACTCCAGCTCAGAAGCTGCTAACGTCAACATTTCAAGTTGTAAAATTTATTGCAATAAAGCTGAGTTTGGAGCTGGCATTTACAATAATGTAGGAAAATTATCTATAACAGGATGTGAAATTTCAAACAATAAAGCCAGTTTTGTTGGAGGAGGTATTTATATAAGTGAAAAAGGTACTTTTAATAATGTAGGTGGTGATATCTCCAAAAATATATCAGGAGATGGTACAGGGCAAGATGTTTATAAAAAATAATACTTATGTTTGTATTAATACCTTAAATTTAATTTTACGCATATATAATTCAAAAAGCAACCAAAATGAAACAGAACGAATTGGATTTAGACAATTGGCTAGAAGAAGTTGCAGATAAATGCCACGAAATTGCATCACAAAAGGATTTTGATTTGGATTTCTACGTTTTTCAATCAGAAGTGCATTACAATCCTAAATTAATGTTTATCGGTGCAAACCCTGGCGGCGTAGGACTTTACTCACAAAGACAAAGAAGAACTAAAAGTGAACTAGGAGAAAATATCAACACATTTGTCAAGTATTATAATAGTCCAGGATGGGAAAAATTAAATCCGCTTTATGATATGTTCAAAGGGAACGACCAAATAGAACTGTATTTCAAAGAAGCAGTTATTACTAATATTTCGTACTTTAATAGTGGCACATTCAATGGATTAAAAAACAAAATGAAAATTGTTGGTAAAGAGCCGTTGAATTTTTGTATGCAGAAAAATCTTGAACTAATCAAAACTTTAATTTATCCACAAAACATAATATTAATGGGTGCTCCTGCAAGAGATAATTTTTTGAAGTATCTTTGCAAGCCACTTGAAATTATTTTAGAAACTAAAAGTATTGGAGAAAAAAATGGTGTTCCTTTGATTAAAAAATCTTTCTTTCCTACCGATACAAAAGATTTTCAAATTCCAGTGTACATCATTGAACATCCTTCTGCTTGGAATGGGTTGAATAACAAAGAGAATGTTGAACGGAAACGAAAAAAGTTTGAGGAAATTTTTGCTAGAAGCATTGAATAATTATATAAGAAAAAACCACGAATAGATATGATTTCGAATATGAAACAAACCATTAACCTCTCAATTATTTTCAGTGTAATGATTGCACTAATTTTTACGGCGTGTAACCCATTTGCGAAAGCCAATTCTGCAGCCTTTAATCCCAATTTTACTTATGGTACATTGACAGACCAAGATGGCAACACCTACCGAACCATTAAAATTGGTACGCAAACATGGATGGCAGAAAA
>CAIUKZ010000370.1 GCA_903899865.1 uncultured Bacteroidales bacterium
CACTAGACATATTCAAGTCAGAGCTGATGTAGTCTTTGCTACTTGACGATTGTTTAAATGAAGCCACTTGCTTACCTGCTAGGTCGTAAACAGATATGATAGCATTTTCAGCATCAACATCGTCAGCAATTTTCAAGATAAAGTGACCATCTACTACTGGGTTAGGAGTAACAGATAGGAAACTGCTAGCCACTGAAGTTTGAGAGGCAGATTCAATCTCTGTTTGAATACAGACCTCCCCAAAGAGTGCAAACAAACCATGTGTATACCAACGCGCAATATAATCATTGGGGTGGAGTTCGTTTGTCATTAAATCCTTAATTGCTTTTCTCTTACAAATAGAATCACTCATTGTTGTCATATCCAAGTTGACGACTCCTGTTGTTTCCATTGTTTTATATTGAGATTCATAATAATACAAACATTGGGCAGCTGTTTTTGTTGGAGATCCAACATACCAAGTGTTATAACTAGGGTCTGGCAAGAGATTACCAATCAATATAAATTCAACATTTGGATTTGCGCCCTTAATTGTATTCATAGTGTTTTGAATAGATGTTTTAAATCCATTGTATTGGGTAGCATCATAAATATCATTCATACCCATATCAATAATCACTAAATCAGGGTTAAGCGGATTAACTAGGACTGATGCATTTGTTTCAGCCCAAGCAGCATTTCTACCTGGACAACCCATATTATACATATTTACAGTACCACCAAATTTATTTTTTAGTTGCATTTGCAACATCTCAATATATCCACGCATATAAGGTGCAGAAGGTAAACAATTATTTTTATCCACAAAACATCCACTGACATTTTGACCTGCAGTGATACTCATTCCATAAGCAACAATATTTACTGGTGTTTTTGCATTTAGCTTCGCCATAGTTTTAGGCATTAAACATGTTTTAGAAGTGAAAGTTGGACCCTTCCAACCCGATTTGTCAGCAATGTAAGTAACATTAACCCACGAGCCTTGAATATAATTTAACCCACTTTTAACTGTTGCTGTAGATTTGTATGACATACTAGTCCCCACTTGAGTGATGGTTCTTCCACTTAAAGTGTAATCTGTTCCTTGAACATAGGTCTTTGTGCCGTCAAAGCTTTTCATTGAAATAATGCTAGCTTGGCCATTTTTTGGTGGGAAAAGCAATCTGGCAGTCTTACCATTCCCATTTAAATAAACAGGTTCGTTGTAAATAGTATCATAACTAGTAGACAAAAAAGGTTCCCAATATTGAGTATAATTGCAGGTTGCTGGTTTGGTATTGTCCCAAAGAGGGAATAGATAGGCACCATTAGTAATCCATGCTGTATTTAGAGGTGTGATACTTTGTGCACCACCAGTACCAGCTGGAGTTGTTGACAATAGAGTCCCATTCGCATCATAACATTTCACAGTGGGGGTTGCCCAAAATACAGTTAATGGAGTCGCTGCAACTGTACCCGATGGTTGAGCTGCACTAACTTTCGTCTGAATCGCGAATGCAGCAATTGTGATTGCAAAAAATAAAAAGCGTGATTTTCTCATAGTGTTAATGGTTTTAATTGTGATTTCATGCATTAGATTAAATGATTTATATTTTTTGTTCAAAAATAATCTGGTCAAAATAAGTTGCTCTAAGTAATTTTGAATAGTGTTTTAATGCTTGTCGTTGATTACGGCTATGTCTATGTGATTGAACTTTAGAATGTTATGTGTTTTCTCTGTGTTTGTTTTGATTCAAATGGTTTAAAGTGTAAATAAAACACTTTACTTTGTTAGATACTATGTTAAAACTATGTTTTGTAACATGTTTTACAGAATCTGTACTGATTGTAATACAATATTCTTGTGGGATGTGAGTGAAATATCTTAATAGTCAGTGAGATAGTTTAAATGGAATAGTTCGAGGTGTTTCCCAATTTCTTTCTTTTTTCTATTTTTTAACTATAATTTTCTTCGTATTTCCAATCGCAATAAAATAGATGCCAGTTGGGTAGGAGTCAAATGCAATTTGATTCTTCTTATTATACAATAAGGTGTCTAAGATAGTTATGCCCATACAATCATATATCTTTAGTTGGCTGGGTTCTTCGTTTGGTGAAACAAAATCAATATTTAGTGTTGATGTTACTGGATTTGGGTAGGCAATGAAAGCTGGTGCTAGTTCAATTTCTGTAGTAGATGTGATAGCTAATGTTGAAATATTCAATGAATTGATTGATATTGGCTCTAGATTAATAGTTATGGATTTGTCGTTGAATGCTAGTGAGTTTTTAGGATTGGAAATTAACGGGTGTGTGTCTGATGACGAAGAACCAGTGAGTTGAGAATGAGTGATGGTAGTAATGGGTTTGAAATTTGAAATATTTACAGTAACGCTGTGGCTCACTAAGTCTTTATTTACCAACAGTATGTTCATTTTCTCACCTGTTTTGTCAATCGATGCAAAGGAGTTGATGTATCCGCTATTGTTGCTTGAAACTAGGTTCTCCAATGTATTATTGCCCCACATTGCCAGTGCCATACCTGTTGCATTTAGATTACCATTGGCATCAATAGCATCATTAATGCCTTGGGGCTTTGTTTCATTGTCCACCCATCGGGTGTTCCAGAGGTATGCATCCTCTACCTGTGGTATCTTTATCTGATCACCAAACATCTGAAAATTTACCAAAGCATGTCCCAAGTCGTTGGTGTTTGCCCATGCATTGTTCCAGTCAATGGAGTTATATTCGGACACAATCACCTTGATTTTTTTTGAACCTATGGAGCTAATTATCGAGTTTACTTCCGACACAAAATTGGGGATGCCAGATCTAAATGTGTCAAATCCTGTTGACCAATTCCAGATGGGGTAGTTACTCACGGCGATGGCATCAACGTACCCGTCTGCCACACTGAGTAAGGTATTTACCCAAGTACCCGATTTGCTATTTGCAACGACGACAATAGTTGGATCTACTGCTTTCATCGCTTTCGCAAAAGCGACAAAGTCATTGGCGTATTGCGCCGGAGTGGAGACTTTGGGGTCATAGGCTGCGGCATTCCAACTTTCATTGCCTATCATCCAATATTTGATGTTGTACTTCTTGACGATGTTGGAGTAATGAACCCATTCTACAGCGTTGGCTATGAGGTCGTTTAGTGTGGGTAGATTGGTGCACTTGGTGTTGTAGTGTGCGTCGGCAGCTACCACTATCAATGGTTTAGCACCTGTACTAACAGCTATTTCCATCATTTCATCAAAATCGAGAGTTGAGGCATTGGGTGCTATTTGGTTGGATGAAAAGCGCGTATCA
>CAIUKZ010000371.1 GCA_903899865.1 uncultured Bacteroidales bacterium
ACTGGTTTTAAAGTGTATTTTGTAGGTGTAGCTAACTCTTTGTATTATACAGAATTAATTAGTTTTGTAAATGCTCATAACTTACAAAGCTTTGTTGAGTTTGTGGGGCATCAGAACAATATTGATGATATACTTCAAAATATGGATTTAGGTCTTGCCACTTCTGTTGGCGAAGCATTTGGTAGATCCACGATTGAGTGTATGTTACATGGAATTCCTGTTGTGGCCAGTAATTCGGGTGCCAATTTGGAATTGGTTGTGGACAATTTTAATGGATCGATTTATCAATTATATAACCCAAATGATTTGGCAGATAAAATTGAAAAGTTTATAAAAGATTCTAATTATTTAAGAAAAATGGGTAGTAATGCTCATAAGTATGCAAAAGAGCATTTTTCTGCAGAATTAAATGCAGAAAATGTTTATGAAATATTTCTTTCAAGCATCAATGAAGACCTAGATGCAACTAACTAAACTTAGATTTATTATTTCATGTGTGGCATTTCTGCAATTTATCGATATACGTCTATTACTGATAGTGATTTAAATATTCTTCAGGCAATGAATTCAGAAATGGACTATCGGGGTCCTGATGATAATGGTATCTGGTCTGATAATCAATGTGGAATGGCTCAAGTTAGGCTATCAATTATTGGACTTGAAAAGGGGAAACAACCTCTTTTTAATGAAGATAGGAGTCTCGTTTTGATTTGTAATGGCGAGATTTATAATTATATTGAGTTACAATCAGACTTAAAGTCGAAAGGACACGTGTTTAATTCACAAAGTGATAGTGAAACAATTTTGCATCTTTATGAGGAGTATGGAGTAAAATGTTTGGACTTTTTGAGAGGGATGTTTGCATTTTGTTTGTGGGATATTTCCAAACAGGAGTTATTTGTGGCTCGTGATAGGATAGGGGAGAAAACCATTTATTATTCTCAGTTACCAACTGGTGTTGTTTTTAGTACTGAGCTAAAAGCCATACTAAAACATTATGTAACAAAGCCTCAATTAAATTTGGAGCAACTAGCTGCTCCAATTCGATATACCGCTCCAACAAGTAAACAAGATACTTTTATTGAGCAAATAAAGCGAGTTGAGCCAGGTCAGTATATACTAGTTAATCGAGATGGATTCACTAAGAAATTTTATTGGCAGAGAAATATAAAACCAAATTTTTCAGGGTCATACTTCGAAGCGAAGGAAGAAACACTTAGATTATTGCGTGAATCAATAGATATAAACATGCGTAGTGATGTGCCGGTTGCAGTCATGTTAAGTGGAGGTGTTGATTCAAGTGCAATTGCTGCTTTAGCTAAAGAAACAGGAAGAGAGGTGCATACAATTACAGCTGGATACAAAGGTATTCATGCCTGTGATGAGCGTGATGTGGCGAGGCGATTTGCAAAAGAAAGAGGGTTTATTTACCATGAAGTTGAATTAGACGAGGCTGATTTTCAAAACTGTTTCGATGAGTTTACTCATTTCATTGACGAACCTATTACCGACAGTGCTGCTTTGGCACAGTGGGCGTTATACAAAAAGGTTAAAAGCTTAGGATTTAAAGTTTTATTAGGTGGTATGGGTGGTGATGAATTGTTTTATGGATATCCCTATTGGAACAGTTTAGGTGAATCGTTGAGTAAACATCGACAACATCAGTCCTTGTTTCCATGGAAAGGGAATGAGAAGAAGTTAAATTTTTTGAAATTTTCTGTTCAAAATTTACGACACATTTTGCTTGCTGGTTACCCTTTTAAGATTGAAGATCGTTCTATCTGTTTTTGGAATTATGCTGATTTTAATAAGTTTTCAGGAGATGTTTCATTTAAGTTAGACAACGAATTATATCATTTATCGGATTTAAACCTATCTCATCAATTTTTGAATGTCGAATTAGGGCAGGAGGTCGATGAAATATACAGATTTAGTTTTGATCATATCATGGTAATGGCTTATCTTTATCTGTCAGATAGATTGGGAATGGGTAATTCAATTGAGATTAGATCTCCACTTCTGGATTATAAATTGGTGGAATTTGTGTCGTCATTACCATTAGATGTCAAATATAAAAAAGGTCAACCGAAATTTTTTCTTAAGGATGTTTTAGCAGGTATAGTGCCAGATTATATTTTATATGCTGAAAAGCGTGGATTTGCACCTCCTTCTAATTTTATTTCTAGTATTGTGAAAAGTTATAATTATACATTTTTTAACTCAAAACACAAGTTTTACAATTCTATCTTAGCTGATAGAGTAACACATAATCTAATTAGAAATTAAGAGTACTCTAATTCTAGTTTTTTAGTAAAAGTCGTATTTGTTTGGATATCAATATGCTTGCACCAATCGTACTATTTGTTTATAATCGTCCCTGGCATACAGAACAAATGCTTATGGCTCTAACTAGCAATGAATTAGCTAGTAAAAGTAGTCTTTATGTCTATTGTGATGGTCCTAAAAAAGGGGCTTCTGAGTTAGAATTGAAGAATATTTATCAAGTAAGAAGTCTTATTCATCAACAAAAGTGGTGCGAAAATATCAATGTAAAGGCATTTGATGAAAACGTAGGTTGTAGAAATATAATAATTCAAGGTGTGTCAGAAGTGGTATCAATGTATGGTAAAGTTATAGTGTTGGAAGACGATATTATTACCTCACCTACTTTCTTGAATTATATGAATGCTGCATTGGAGTATTATGAATCAAGAAAGACTGTATTCTCAATAAGTGGACATAGTCACTCACCAGAGAAGTATTTGATTCCGACTGACTATGAATATGATGTGTATGTTTCTCCTCGTATTTTTAACTGGGGATGGGGTACATGGCATGATAGGTGGATACAGACGGATTGGAGTTTTAATTATTATAGCGAGTTTATTAAAAATAAATTTCAGATTGAGGCATTTAATCGTTGTGGGGATGACTTGACCGGAATGTTGACTGAAGAATATGATGGCAAAACAAGTGCATGGGATATTCAATTTACGTTTGCTCATTTTATGAATCATGCAATTTCAATTATACCATGTATCCCTTTTACTAGAAATATAGGTTTGGATGGCAGTGGGACTCATTGTTCAATTAATCATCCCGAAGTTGAATTGCCGTTAAATATTTCTGAAAATTTTAAGTTTCTTGATGTATTGTATGAGGATAAACGAATTATTAAC
>CAIUKZ010000372.1 GCA_903899865.1 uncultured Bacteroidales bacterium
GTTTAGCCACTTGTTTTAAATTGAGATTTAATTTTGTTCATTTATAACCAACGGCGTACTTTAGTGCAATAATGCATGTAAGTATTTGTATGTACTGATTTTAGATATTCTTCCTCCAAACGAACCTGTACCTGAAAAAGAAGCGTTGATGAAACGAATACCAACAAGGTAATTGCATTAGGGAAAACGAGAAATACTCCTGCTAATGTAACAAGCATACCTAAAAAAACGGGATTTCGGGAAACAGAGAATAAGCCGTTTGTTTTAAGTTCGGTTCTTGCCGAATGGTCGATACCCACCCGCCATGAATTGCTCATTTGTACCTGAGCTACGATAATCCATAAAAGTGCAAGGTGAATGAATGCGAAACCTGTATATTTCAGAATTGATATTTCGAGCCATGTAAAGGGTGCGAAATACTGCAAACCTTCGGGGTAATAAAGATTGACTAACGCTACAATAAAAATCAACGAGGTAATGGGGGCAGATACTTTACCTAAAAAGTCGTGTGCCGAATCGGTGTTTTTGAACACATAGGGATTAATGCCAGTTTTGCGTTTTACACGAATTGAGGGGGTGATAAACACAATAAGGAAATACAGTATTAGAAAAGCAACGATATAAATATTGGCAATCATATTCTTTGATTATTATTTTTTTAGTATTCTTAGTGCATTGAAAATCGCAATCAGGGCAACGCCCATATCTCCGAAAACAGCTTCCCACATGGTTGCAATGCCAAATACTCCGAGAACAATGAAAGCAAGTTTTATGCCCATGGCAAAATAGATATTCTGCCATACTATGTTTCGGGTTATTTTTGCCACGTCAATAGCCAGAGCAACTTTCGAAGGGGAATCAGTCATCAATACTACATCAGCTGTTTCAATTGCTGCATCGGAGCCAAGTGCGCCCATGGCTATTCCTACATCCGCGCGGGCAATTACCGGAGCGTCGTTTATTCCATCGCCAACAAAGGCTACTTTGCCGCCTTTACTTTCTGCGATTAATTGTTCTATATGTTTTACTTTATCTTCCGGTAGCAATTCAGAGTAAAATCGGTCAATCCCTAATCTTTTAGCAAAGGCTTGTGCGGCATATTGATTGTCGCCAGTGAGCATGACCGTTTGAATTTTCTTCGCTTTTAAGTTCTCAATCGCTTCAATTGCATCGTCTTTCAGGCTGTCGGAGATAATGATATAACCAGCATAAACACGGTCAATAGTTACATGCACCACCGTTCCATCTACCTGACAAACCGAATGTTCGATGTTTTCTTTATGTAACATTTTATCATTACCTGCCAATATTGTTTTGCCATCAACAACCGCTTTAATACCATGCCCTGATATTTCCTCGGTTTGTGTAATTTTTGTGATGTCAATTTTAGCCTGATACGCTTCGGTAATGGATTGAGCCACCGGGTGATTTGAGTGAGTTTCGGCATAAGCGGCATATTCCAAAATTTCTTCTTTAGAAAAGCCGTTTGAGGTAACCACCTCTGAAACCTTAAATTCGCCCTTTGTGAGTGTACCTGTTTTGTCAAACACTACTGTTGTTACCTGCGTTAGAGCGTCCAGAAAATTAGAACCTTTTACCAAAATTCCTTTACGGGATGCCAAACCAACCCCGCCAAAATAGCCCAAGGGAATACTTATAACCAATGCACACGGACAAGAAATAACCAACACAACCAAGGCACGATATATCCAATCGCCAAACGTTTGTCCGCTAAATAAAAGCGGCGGTACTATAGCCAACAGCAAAGCTCCAATAACCACTATCGGCGTATAATATCTGGCAAATGTAGTAATGAATTTCTCTGTTTCGGCTTTTTGTGAGGTGGCATTTTCCACCAGTTCAAGAATTCTTGAAACAGATGATTCCCCAAATAATTTATTGACTTTTATAGTAAGTAAACCGGATTGATTAATCATCCCTGCCATTACTTCATCTTTTACGTTTACTTTACGGGGTACGCTTTCACCTGTTAGTGCAGCGGTATCAACAAACGAAGTTCCGTCGAGAATTGTTCCATCGAGTGGAACTTTTTCACCTGCCTTAACGACAATAATGTCACCAATTTTCACATCTTCGGGAGAAACCCGGACTACTTCCACGCCAGATTTCAGGTTGGCATAATCGGGTTTAATTTCTAACAGCGATTTGATAGATTTGCGAGAACGACCCACTGCAATGTCCTGAAACAATTCACCGGTCACATAAAACAACATTACTGCCACTGCTTCGGGCATTTGGTGAATAGCAAAAGCTCCAAGTGTAGCAATAGCCATTAAAAACTGTTCATCGAAGAATTGTCCCCTGATAATATTCTTCACTGCCGAAGCTATTACTTTCCAACCAACTATGAGGTAGGCGGTAATATATACAGCGTATTCCGCTATTTCAAATGGAGTATTGTGTAGTTTTTCTTCAAATATTATCCCAATAACTAATAATGCCAAAGCAGAGACTGCTTTAATTATTGTTCCTTTATTTTCTGCAAGTTCACTTACCGAAACCAATGTTTTCTCCTTGTCAATGTCTTCTACTTCAACTTCCGGTTCAAGTGTCTTAATCTGAGCTTTGACCTTTTCGAGATTATCGGTATCAATAGTCATGGTGGCATTTGCAAAATTCACCGTTACGAATTTTACTTCCTCCAGTTTCGACAGACTATTTTCAATCTTAGATGCGCAGGACGCGCAATCCAGATTATTTAGCTTATATTTTTTCATGTCTAATTTGTATTTGGTTTTAAATCAGAATAAACCCTGCTAAAATTCGAAGAGTTTAGCTGTTTTTTTATGCTACAAAAATAGTAAAAAAGAGAGTGCAACTAAGTTGCAAAGTGAATGGTTGAAAGGTACTTTTGAGTAATAAAAAAAAAAGACAGCCCAACTGATTGAGCTGTCTTAAATCGGAATTACATTGCTGTATTTTTTAAGTCTTGATTTACTTTATAAACATTCTCGACTTCAGAAACATAGATAATACCATCACCCGGATTGCCGGTTCTTCCTTTAGTGGAAATAATGCTAACAATTTTTTCTACATCAACATCATTGCACACAATTTCAATCTTAGCCACTTTGCTATCTGTTATAGAAAAATGGGTTGACAGTGATAATTCATCACTTTTAAAACTCCCTGTACCTTCAGCCATCGAAACTGTTATATTAGGATAACCAGCCTGTAGTAATTGATTCAAAATATCATTTACTTTAAATGGCTTTACAAATGCTTTTATTTCTTTCATGATTATATCTTTTATATAGTTATTTAGCAAGCCATTTCCCCTGCATTCTTTTTTGCCGAAAGCAGATTGTATGCACCTTTTACAACCACTTTCACCGTTTTTACGTCTATATCTTTGGGCAGTATAACTTCTGTGGAGCCACCATCGGAAACACCTTTTTGAACTTCGACCATACGGTATTCAGTCATTGAATTACCCTCTTCCATTTTACTCTTGTCAAATACAAAAATAAAATCTTTATCTTCGAAACTAACAATTGCTTCGGATGGTAAAGCTGTGACTTGATTACTCGAAGTTTCAATAATTGCGTTTACATACATCCCCGGCAATATGTTGTTGCAAGACTTGGAAACATTAGCGTAAACTTTGTATGTTTTGTCAATGCTTATCGACTTACCAGTTTGATATATTACTGCCTCATGCTGCTCGGTTTCATTGTTGATGAAGAAACGAATTTTTTGACCATTCGAAACTTTATCAGCATCTTTTTCGAACAAAGTCAATTCAAGAAAAAGCTTGTCACTGTTTACAATCTCGAATAATACATCGGATGCCGAAACAGATTTTCCAATGCTCACATTTACTGCTTTAACAGAACCTGAAATTGGTGAAATAAGTGCGACTGTTCTACTTATATTATCTTCGTTTAACTTTGACGGATTGATGCCGATAAGCTCTAGCTTTTGTTCCAACGCTTTTACCTGAGTTTTGAGACTTTTATATTCAGAAGTAACCTGTTGCATGTTTTTTTGAGAGGATACATCGCTTTTATAGAGTTCGCTTTGACGTTCATATTCTGCTTTAGCAAATTCGAATTTATTTTTTGCTTCCAGATAATTTTGTTGAATATCAATGAAATCCTGGTTTTCTATAATGGCCAGTGTTTGCCCTTTTCTGACAGCGTTGCCAGGCATTAGACTAGTTGTTTTAATAAATCCGCCCATTGGCATACTTACAGTTGCCAGATTCTGAGGTGCAACCCCAACTGAACCACTTACTTTAAGTGTTCCACTCATCGAACGCATTTGAAACGCTCCCAATTCGATATTAGCTAGTTTTATCTGGTCATCGCGTAGTTCAACGATATTTTCAGGTAGTACCTCTTCTTCACCTTCACCTTCTGCTTTTGTGGTTTTACCGCATGATACAAAAGCAACTGCCAATGCTGAAATTAAAATTATTGATTTGAAATTATTTTTTGTCATAATGTTTATGTTTTAATACTCCCAACCCCCAAACGAGGGCTAAAGGAGTGATAATTAATATATTTTTCCGGTAATAAAGTCTATTGAAATAATGGTTTGATTATAATTGTTTTGTGCATCGAGATAGCTTTGTTTTATACTTAATGCCCGATTCAGGCTTAGAATGTAATCGAGATAATCCATTGCTCCGGCTTTGTAACTTTTCGTTGCCTGTTCAATAATTAAATCGGCTTCTGGAATTGCCTGTTTTTCGTAATAATCAACACTATTGCTGTTCTTGCTGAATTCAAGCATTAATGAACGATAACTACCTGAAAGCGATTTTGAATAATACTCCGCATTTGTTTGTGCCACTTTTTCTTTAAACTTTGCAGCCTTAGCTTTTGCAGAATAAGGTGCAAACCATAATGGAACTGCAATGCCCGCCTGAATTCCGGTAAAGCGGTTGCCCGTACCAAATACACGTGGCACTCCGTTTATTTCCTGAGTTCCCTGCATGGTTTGGCTGAAATATCCTATACTCAAATCGGGTAAAGCACGGCTACTTTCCAACTTTTTTTCCAAGCGTGACACTTCAACCTGTTGATTGACATAACCAACAGAAGGGTTGGTCGCTAAAACGGCTTTGTCGGTAGCAGGTAAATAGTCGATACGGTGTAACACTGTATCGGCAGGGTACAGGGTTGTTTCAA
>CAIUKZ010000373.1 GCA_903899865.1 uncultured Bacteroidales bacterium
TGAATACAAATCTGTTTGGAAAGACGATTATCTGAGATGGATATGTGGTTTTGCTAATGCTCAGGGCGGTAGGCTCTACGTTGGAAAAGACGATAACGGGAATGTAGTGGGGGTAAAGAATGCTGGAAAGCTATTGGAAGAACTGCCCAACAAGATTACAACCATTCTGGGAATCGTTTCTCCTGTCAATCTGTACCAGACTGAAAAAGGCGATTGTATAGAAATCATTGTAGATTCACACCCCAATCCAGTGAACTACAAAGGTGAGTACCATTTCCGCAGCGGTTCCACCAAGCAAGAATTGAAAGGAGCTGCTTTGGATAAGTTCCTATTACATAAGTATGGCAAGAAATGGGATGGTGTTACAGTGCCAAGCGTTTCAATTTCAGATTTAAAACAAGATACATTTGAGTTTTTCAAGAAAAAAGGAATTGAAGCCAAACGGCTCGATGAAAAGTGCCTGAAAGAATCCACGGAGCAATTACTCAATAACCTGAATCTAATTGAAAACGGCCATTTGAAGCGGGCAGCATTGTTGCTTTTCCACCCTGACCCTGAGAAATTCGTTACAGGAGCGTTTATCAAAATTGGATTTTTCCGTTCAGAAAGCGATTTACTTTTTCAGGACACTATACACGGCAACTTGTTGGAGCAAGTTGAAAAAGCAATAGAATTGCTTTTTACCAAGTACATTCGGGCAATGATAAGCTACGAAGGTATTTCTCGTGTCGAAACTTATGAATATCCGGTAGCGGCTTTGCGTGAAGCACTTTTAAATGCTGTTGCACATAAAGATTATGCAGGCTGTACGCCTATTCAGATTAAGGTGTATGCCGATAGAATAAGAATTTGGAATGAGGGACAACTCCCTGAGAATTGGACGGTCGATAAACTTATGCACGAGCATTCATCAAGGCCATACAATCCCGATATTGCTAACGCTTTTTTCCGTAGCGGTTATGTAGAGTCGTGGGGGCGCGGTATTGAAATAATGACCGAACAATGTTTGTTGGCAAAATTGCCACCTCCAACAATCACAAATGAAGGCAGTGACTTTTTGATTGTGTTCCGCAAGGATATTTACAACAAAGAGGATTTGAGCAAATTAGGACTGAATGATAGACAGTTAGATGCACTCTTGTTTTTTAAAATGCAAAGAGAAATTACAACTTCAGAGTACATAAAAAAATATGGAGTTTCAGAGAGAACTGCAAGATATGACTTAAGCAATTTGGTTGATAGAGGATTAGTAATAAAAGAAGGGGAAAATAAGAGTTCCCGCTATCTGTGGTTGTTGTGATTGCCGATAAATTGCCTATAAACTAACCATATTGCCGATAAATTGCCGATAAATAACCTCAGTCGGGCTAGGGAATTTAGCGCGAGTCGCTGGTGAATTTCCAAACTTTGTCGAGCTAGAAGCCGGCCTCTGGCTAGCATATTCAAAAAAGGATGCAGCTCGCGCCGATTTGTAATCGGTGTGTTGCAAGGTGGAGCAAGGCACAAGTTGCGCCTGCGGAGTTGTTGTTAATTTATAAACATTAGATTATATCTTGATAGATAGCAAGATAAGTGAAGTGGAGTATAATGCAATAGAGATATAGAAAATTAAGATTACATTACAAATATGGCATTACCGATAAATATAGAAGATTTGGTTCACGGTCGTACTGTTGAGTGGGAGCGATTGGAATTTAAAGAAGGTTGGAATCCTGAAGTTGTAATTCGTAGCATGTGTGCCTTTGCTAATGATATTAATAACTGGGGTGGTGGTTATATTATTATTGGTGTTGCCGAAAACTCAGGGCAGCCAGTTTTTCCGCCATCAGGATTAGAGCAAAATCAATTAGATGCGATTCAGGGAGAAATTATCCTGTTAGGTAATCGCATTTCACCTACATATTTCCCTGTTAGTCAGCCTTATATGTTTGATGGTAAACATATTCTAGTGCTATGGTGTCCTGCTGGAGATAACCGTCCATATCGTGCACCCGAAACTCTAGGTAAAAACTCAGCTTATCACGAATATATTAGAGTTGGTTCTCGATGCATCAAAGCTGTAGATGATTATTTAAGGCAACTTCAAGAGCAAACAGCTCGCATCCCTTTTGATGACAGAGTAAATAATCGAGCCACCATCAATGATTTAGACTTGGGATTAATACAGGCACATCTTCACGAGATTAAAAGTGATTTGTATGAAGAGAGTAAAACAATGCCTTTTAGGGATTTGTGCCGTGCCATGCTGATTGCCAAAGGCAGCGATGAAGATATTCGCCCTGTTAATGCTGGTTTACTTTTCTTTAATAAAGCTCCCGAAAATTTCTTTCCTCGTACTTGGATAGAATTGGTTTGGCATAAAGATAATTCAAGTAATAATTTCACCGAACATTATTTCAAAGGTGAGTTGCAAAAACAATTGCGTGACGCTCTCTCATATATTAAAACCAATATACTTTCAGAGAAAGTAGTAAAGCATGATGATAGACCTGAAGCAGACCGTTTCTATAATTTCCCTTATGCTGCTATAGAAGAAGCCCTTTCAAATGCGGTTTATCATAAGAGTTACGAATTGAATTCACCTGTCGAAATTCAAATCTGGCCAGATAAGATTGAGATAATTAGTTATCCTGCTGCAATACCCCCTGTAAACAAGGCAGAGATGAGTTCTAAACGCAGAATCATTGCTCGTCAATATCGCAATCGTAGAATTGGAGATTTTTTAAAAGAATTGCATTTAACCGAAGGTCGTGGTACTGGTTTTCCTACCATACACGATTCGATGAGCAAAAATGGTTCTCCAGCTCCAGTTTTTGATTCGGATGATAGTTCTTATGTACTGGTAACTTTACCTATTCACGCTCAATTTAATGTTCCATCTGGGGCAGAAAGTAACGGAGCTAGTAACGGAGTTAATCAATTGTTGTTTAATGATTTGAATGATTTTGTTGGGTGTATTAACGGAGCTAGTAACGGAGCTAGTAACGGAGCTAGTAACGGAGCTGAGTTTATACTTGAACAATTTGTACATAGTAAGGTAAAAGATATGCTTATTGCTACTGATTCGTGGATCAGTAGAGAAAAGTTATTTGAAACCATAGGACTTAGTAATCAATCGAAAAACAGAAGTAGATATTTAGATCCACTAATTGAGTTTGAATGGATAGATATGAAATATCCTAATAGTCCAACACATCCTGAACAACAGTATCAAATATCTGAAAAAGGAAAGAAAGTATTATCACTTGTTAATTAAGAATTATGTCGCAAAACTTTATCACCAACAATACAGGTCAAAAGGCTCTTACGAAGATAGATTCAATTCTTTTATGTGTTCACTAAGCAAGGCACTAAATACCTAGATATGCGTAGGGAATTTAGCGCGAGTCGCTGGCGAAGTTTCCAAACTTCGTCGAGCTAGAAGCCTGCCTCTGGCTGGCATATTATAAGCAAAAGGATGCTTCTCGCGCCGATTTGTAATCGGTGTGTTGCAAGGTGGAGCAAGGCACAAGTTGCGTTTGCGTAGTTGTTATGAATTTAAACCTTAAATTATGTCTTGATATAGAGTAAGATAAGTGAGGTGGATTATGATGTGATAGAGATATAGAAGAAATTTACAATTTATAATTAATTTATGGTTAAATTTACCGATAAACATTATATATCGGTATATTTGCCAATAAAATATATACTTATGAATTTTGCGCCCGCAAACCGCCCGTGCCCATAGCCTCAGCCGTTAGCGTTAGGTTTACTGACAACAGGAGAATTAAACCATTTAGAAAATAGCACGTCTAATTAAAAAAGAAGAAATATGAGACTACTAATAATTTTACTTTCTGTTATAATTTTTTCTTGTAACAAGGACAACAGTGCGAACACACCTATCCCAACTAGTTATCGACAAACTAAAACCATTTCTTATAATTCAGTTAGTGTGGACGTCATAATAGATAAACCCACAATTAACGACTTAGATGTTTTACTTGTATTTCACGGAAGTGTAACTTCTGATAATGAAATTCTTACCGCTGCAAATAACACTCTTGATGAATTCAAAGGAATTTTGGACAGAAATGATATGATGATTGTAAGTGTAGCATATCCACAAGAATTTGTTTTGTTAGGTGATAATATTGTCAAATGTGAGGCTGCATTATTATGGTTGAAAAATAAAGCAAGTCAAGAATTAGGGATAACTGTAAAAAAAATATTCTTGGGAGGACATTCACAAGGAGGCTATATGGTAACAAGGCTTAACACAATGCATCAGACGAATGGAGTAATAGCAAATGCACCGGGTCCATTAAATCTAGTTTATAGATGTCAATTAGAAGAAAATGGGCAAATTCAACCAAGTGCTGTATGCACAAAACTGGAAAATGTATATGGAACTACATCAAGCAATCCTAATCCATACTATCAAAAGTCGTTACTTAATTTTACTAATGGGTTTAAGTCTGACATTTTATTTGTTCAAGGGTTAAGTGACTCTCCGATTCAACTATACACGTGGCCAACTTTTAAACAAGATGTACTAAGTTGTTCAAATTGCCAAAACAGCAAGTTTATTGAGATTACAGGCGGTCGACACGGCTCTTTATTTGAAAGCCCGATTGGAAAGACCGAATTTAATAACTTTATAAATAGCCACTAATGATAAAACCTACCGCTAATACTTAGGCTTTCTGGGGTTCGAACGACCCAGCCTGGAAGCCTTGGTTTAACTACATTCCCGTTTGCAGGGCTCAAGATAAGCGTAGGCTGTATTTAGCCCGAGTCGTTTGGTGAATTTTCCAAACTTCGTCGTGCTAGAAGCCGGCCTCTGGCTGGCATATTAAGAGCAAAAGGTTGTAGCTCGCGCCGATTTGTAATCGGTGTGTTGCAAGGTGGAGCGAGGTACAAGTTGCGCCTGTGTAGTTGTTATGAATTTAAAAACCTTAGATTATGTCTTGATAAATAGCAAGATAAGTGAGGTGGAGTATAATTTGATAGAGATATAGTGCATGCTTGTGTTTGGAGTTTATGAAAGGATAAGGAATGCGATAGGGTATTAGTTTGTGTTGGTTTTTGCCAACATAAAGCAGTAAAAATGCATTTTATGACAGCAAATACCAACACAGATATGCCTAACCTATATGGCTCAAGTGATTAAAATTGAGTGAGTTTTGTTATAGAAAAACTGGTAAATAAATACTAGTATAGGCACATAAAAAAAGCACAAAAGAGCAAAATAATACTCTTTGTGCTTTGATATTTTTAAAATATTCCTTTAAAATTAGTCCTTACTCTTATTATTTTTCTTTTCTTTTTTGTCTAATTTTTTCTCTTTAGCTGTTTTTAAAGGCTCTTTTTTCTCGCTCTTCTTTGCATTTTCGCTCTTAGCCATGGTCGTATTTTTAATCTACATTAGTTTGTGCAAATGTAGTTTTAATAAATTGATATTCAATTTATTCTGTTAGATATAAACAGACATAGGTAATATTATGAATCATTATGCCATAAATGGCTAATTTATCTGATAATTATTGTTAATAACTTTTCCACATTTCAATTCTTTGAGTTCATTCATACCTTTGAAAATCCTTGCATTTTTAGTACTTTTGCTTTTTCTAACAGTTGCAATTTTTTTGTAGCCAAAAAAAGAATTATAGTGATTGAAATTATTCCTGCTATCGATTTAATAGATGGCAAATGTGTACGCCTTTCTCAAGGTGATTATTCCCAAAAAACAGTTTATAATGAGAATCCGCTCGAAGTAGCAAAAATGTTTGCCGATGCAGGCATTCGTCGTTTGCACTTGGTGGATTTGGATGGTGCTAAGGCGCATCACATAGTGAATCACAAGGTGTTAGAAAGGATTACAACGCATACAGACCTGGTTGTTGATTTTGGTGGCGGATTGAAAACGGACGATGATCTTCGAATAGCCTTTGAATGTGGTGCAAGTATGATTACCGGTGGCAGCATTGCGGTGAAAGATCCAGATACTTTTTCTTCTTGGATTTCAAAATTTGGTGCAGACATGATAATCCTTGGTGCCGATGTGAAAGATGAGAAAATTTCAGTAGGTGGGTGGATTGAAACCACCGATTTGGATTTATTACCTTTTGTCAATGATTATGTAAATCAAGGCATTACCAAGGTGATTTGTACAGATATTAGCAAAGATGGAATGCTTCAAGGGACTGCTGTAGATTTATATGCAAAAATTCTCAAAGCATTTCCCGAATTATACCTAATAGCCAGTGGAGGAGTAAGTTCTATCAAAGATATCGAACTTCTTGAACAGGCTGCAGTTCCAGCAGTGATAACTGGAAAAGCAATTTATGAGGGAAAAATTAAGTTGGCAGAACTTACAAAATTCATTCTTTAATCCGATTTTTTGGTAAATAAAATATTAATCATTTATACGAGTACAAATGTTGAAAGAAATCTTATCCATAACAGGAAAATCAGGCATTTATAAATTAGTGTCACAAGGTAAAAACATGTTGATAGTAGAGTCATTAGTTGATGGAAAACGAATTCCTGCTTACACCAAAGACAAAGTGGTATCTTTAGGCGATATCGCTATTTTTACTGAAACAACAGAGATTCCATTGGGTCAAGTATTTGAGAATATCAAAATTAAGGAAAATGGTGCCGAAGCTCCTATAAATCCTAAAGCTGATAATGAAGTATTGTGCAAATACATGGCAGAAATCCTTCCTGAGTACGATAGGGAGAGAGTTTATCCAAGTGATATTAGAAAATTAATTACTTGGTACAATATTCTGGTTAATAGTAAAATGACCGATTTTATAGAAGAAGAAAAAGCAGAAGCTGTCGCAAATAGCTAATTTTTGGGGATTCTTATTTAACCACAATAGGACACATCACTGAACACCCATTCCAATTTTCTTATGTTTCTGTGTTGTGAAACTTTTTATCAGACGCCGCATGCGACGTCTCTATCCCCAACTATTGTACCTATGTGGTTTAATTTTCTCTTTGTCATACAAGCCAATTTGCCGAAAGGCAAAACTATGTGTCCTTTGTTTGATTAGCTTGATGTGTTCCATGTGGTTTTATAATGATTCTTTTGTGGTTTAGCTATCTATTTCGTTATAGTACTAACTTCAGAATTGAATGCTTTTTGATTAATGGTTAAATCCTTGAGATTATTGATATGATTGTCCAATCCATTTGTGACTTAATAGAAGAATTTGCTCCGTTGGCATTGCAAGAAAGCTATGACAACTGTGGACTTCTAGTGGGAAATTCGCAGCAAGAGATTACAAATGTATTGATTACCATTGATATAACAGAAGAAGTAGTAGAGGAAGCAATTGCAAAAAACTGCAATCTGATAGTGTCTCATCATCCGCTTATTTTTTCTGGACTCAAACAGTTGACCGGGAGAAATGAAGTGCAACGATGTGTAGCCAAAGCCATCAAAAATGATGTAGCCATTTATGCAGCTCATACCAATTTGGACAATGTACCTGCTGGAGTCAATGGAAAAATTGCTGAAAAGATTGGGCTGTCAAACACTAAAATACTTATCCCCAAACAGAATAGTCTATTAAAACTGGTGACTTTTGTACCTACCTCCAGTGCTGACACTGTGAGGAATTCGCTATTCTCGGCAGGTGCAGGTCACATTGGAAACTATGATAGCTGTAGCTTTAATCAAGATGGAATTGGGACATTCAGAGCTAATAGTGGTGCGCAGCCATTTGTAGGTGAGTTAGATCAATTACATTTTGAACCAGAGACCAAAATTGAGGTAGTATTTCCTACGTTTTTGCAAAATCAAGTTGTGAATGCGCTACTTGAAAATCATCCATACGAAGTGCCTGCTTATGATTTGATAGAGTTGACTAATACGTTAAATGCATACGGTACAGGCTTGATTGGTGAATTAGACAACGAAGAAGATGCA
>CAIUKZ010000374.1 GCA_903899865.1 uncultured Bacteroidales bacterium
GGCTTGATAATGAATTTTTTCTTTGCCCATAGCACCTGAAACAACTTGCATATCGCCAGTTCGGTATCTTCCCACTTCTATTTTGTATGGCCCGCTGAATCCAGTGGGGAAAAGTGCTGCATGCCATCCGAACAGACGTTCCTCAGTTAAAGGTGAATTATGGTGCTGGGTGGCATCAAGCATCATCTCTACAACACCTTCTATGTGGCGGTTACTGGGCAACAATCCTGCAATGTCAATACCTAAACGTCGTGCAATTGACGAACGAACCTGTTCATAATTAAGCGATTCGCCTTCGATTTCCCATGACTTTACGAGGTCTAATGTCAAGGCGGTAAGCGTGGCCTCTTCTTTGTCCGAAAATCCCAATGCGTTCATTTGACCAATGATCTTTCCTTGTAGATGTCGCACTTCACCAAACACGACGTTAATCACTTTGTCCTGCCAAGTAAAATCTGTCCAGTTTGCATGTTCATAGATGTATTTTGCCATTGCCCCCAATAATTTATGCGACAAATATACACACTATTCACCGCAAATATGCGACGAATATCGAGTTTTTTCACCGCAAAAGCAAATTTTCAACTGGAAAACTGTAAAAGTCATATGGTAATTTGTCGGAATCGGGATTTTAACCCAAATTACGCATTTGAAAATGCTTAATCGCTATCTTATTAGTTGCCAAGGCTTTCTCCAAAACCCTTGGACTAATAAGAGCGGGGTTTTCCCTCTTGAAATCATTCGTTCGTTTTTTCAAAACTCCTAATGATTATTTCGGGTTCAAACAAATAGTATCAATGAGACGAAGTCGAAATCAGACTATATTGTTTGTGTAAACGGGATTAGCTCACAAATATATGAAATATGGGTCTATTTTTACTATATATGAGCTTTATTTCTAAATCTTATGAGCCATAAATGCTGTAAATCTAGATCAGCACTATATGTAAGCGACTACATTTGGGAGGTAATTTAACGAATTTTGCAAAATGAATTAATTCAGTGAAAGTAAATTACAACAGGAAAAATTCATTACTTTTACATTTCAATACAGGCTATTTTTAATCCATCATCCATGAAGAATTCCATTCACATAATTAGATTTATTCTAATCATCCGATATGTAAAACATCATCCATATTGCAAATTAAAAGAAATAATTGAATATCTCGATTTCCAATTCTCAGAAAGAGGTTTTGACCAAAAACTAGGATTGTCTGAACGAAATATTCGACGTGACTTTGATGAGATACGAAATACATTTGGTGTGAGTATCGATTACAATCATAGAATGGAGAAAGGATATTATATCCCTAAAAATGAAGTTGCTGATTCAACTGTTGAGGATTTATTGGCTTGTGTTGATATTCTTCAGATTGGTTTAGACACTGGGCTACCAGAGTATATTATTCCCGAAAAACGTCGATCGCGAGGTACGGAGCACCTTATGCCTATTAAAAAAGCCATTACTGATAGTCAGATCATTAGCTTCAGTTATCACAAGTTTTATCCTGACACCATAGAGACGAAAACAGTGCGACCTTATTTGCTGAAAGAGAGCCGTGGCAGGTGGTATTTACTTGGACTGGACGAACAGTTGAAACCGAAGTCTTATGGGTTGGATAGGATTGTTCAATTGGATAGAACAGACAGAAAGTTCCAGCGTGATGGAGAGATAGATTGGGCTGAGATGTACCAAAACAGCTTTGCCATGTTTACCGATGCCCCAGTAGAAGAAGTGGTATTGTCTTATGATGAGCGTGATGGGAACTACATTGAGGCCATGCCCATACATGCCTCCCAGAGCATAACCCGCCAAGATGACCGTGTAATCGTGAGACTGAGCATCCGCATCACCCTCGACTTTATCATGGAGCTGATGTCCCGCAGCTGGTCACTAAAAGTAATCGCCCCATTGCACCTCAAGCAACGAATGCAAGAGATTTACAAGGAGGCGATGGAGAGGAATGGGTGAGAGGATTACAAACTTTTACGAAACTCCATGTAAAGCTTAACAGAAGCCTTTAATGTTACTGAACCTGTTCGATTATTGCCATCAATTGGAATCTTATGTTTAGGTACTGCATTGACTAGAAATTCAGCTGTTGTGTATGTTAAATCTGCCATCAGTGAAACTCCTTTATCAATACCATACTCAATATCCAAATCTCGATGAAACTTTTCCACATTTCTGCAATTTGAGATTCTATTTTGAACTGTTCTTTTTGAATATTTTTTAACAGATGTCAACCATGTTTTAAATTTTTCGTCTTGCATAATTTTACTTTTTAGTTACGACAATAATACTTTCCATTTATAGGAATTAATTTTTTCTTTAATATTGGGGCAGAAATCAATTACACCTCCGACTTCTTGAATGACTTTGCCGTAGTTGTTTCCAAAATCAGACATTAAACTAGCAATAGCACCAGATGGATTTTTTGATATATCTAGATTTTGAATTTTGTTAATAAGTTCATTTTTGCCAATCCCTTCGCTTTCTAATACTAATGCAATAATTTTATGGACATTTAAATACGGCTTTGCTGACCATAATTCAAGTTTGAAATTAATGTCTTTATATGTTGCTGATTTATTCGAATTTACTTGATTATCAATTGGTTGTTCTTTCAAATATCCCGAGAATTCACGTTTGTTTTCTTCAACTTTCTGATATATAGACTCATATTGAAATTTCACAAAGTCATGGAGATTTACTACATTCTTAAGTTTTTCTAGTTTATCAAAATAACCAGAAATTGCTTGAAAATTTTTTATTTTTGCAATTCTATTCATTCTTGTTTCAATATCTAAATCTCCTAATACACTTGTGTTCTTTAATAAAAAATCCTCAAAATTTTTGTTTGATTTCGCAGCATTTGCTTCTCTTGTAGAGGGTATTAGATTCCCAAAAAGATGTAACCCACACTCTTGTCTATTATGTGATATTAAATGATCCATTACCGTTTTCTTCTCGGATAATTTTTCACCTGTATAGGCACATCTTTGCTCAAAATACTTTAGCGTTTTAATTCGATCTTGTTCTTTAAATCCGCCGAGTTCTTCACTCATATCACATAATAAATTTCGCACAAAGATATTTGCGGCATCAGCAGGAAATGTACGCTTAATAGAGTTTTTCTTTTCCATTTTCTTTCATTTTATTACCTCCCGAAACCAATCCGAGAGACTTGTTAGTGTTTTTCTTTATAAAGTTAGAAATAAAAATTCAAGATCGTGCTGTAATCCTTAGTTTATTTAAGGATATAGTCTCACTTGGACTTTGTTGTTTAATTTCACGTTTAGCAGCATAGCATACAAATTGAAAAGCTACAATGGCTAATAATTCACTCTTTGAACATTTGTTAAATGTTTTTCGATAAGTTTCGTGTAGTTCATTCACGTCATTTTTGGCTTGAAGGCGAATATCTATTCCAGCAAGTTCCTTTTTTACAGAACTGATTTTATTGTCAAACTCGCCATTAACATTCGCTTGCCGTAAAGTCATTTGTTCGAGTACCATATCAATTGGAATCTCTGTGTAATCAAGTTTAATTTCTCTAATTTTATCCTTTAAAATCATTTCTAATTTACAATAGAGATTTTCTTTTAGGTTTTCTTTGGCATGCCGTAAAGCAATTATTTTGAAGACAAGATCAATTGAAATTTCAGGATACTTTAGCTTTATGTCTATTAACTCATCCTTTAGTATTCGTTCCGCTTTGCGGAAAAAATCTTCATGTTCTCTGTTTATTTGCAAATTAAAACTCACATTTAATACCCGAATTGTTATCAGAATTTCATCAGGTGA
The DNA here is from genome assembly GCA_903899865.1 of uncultured Bacteroidales bacterium. Classification (GTDB taxonomy): domain Bacteria; phylum Bacteroidota; class Bacteroidia; order Bacteroidales; family Paludibacteraceae; genus Paludibacter. Next base: position 3,812 of record CAIUKZ010000374.1, read on the forward strand.
AAGTGCTTCATCTTTTAGTTTGTAAGCTCCAACTCCGTGCAACAACCATTGTAAGTTTACTCTCGGATAAGCTTTGGAGATACCTTGAATAAGTTCTATATGAATCGGTTCTTCTCCTTTGTAAATCCGGTGTAGTTCGTCTGGCATTATTCCTACATCATAGCAAAAGTCGGTTCTAGAATCAGCTGTGCGCATTATTCTTAATATTCTTTCTTTGAGTGTATTTTGTTTCATGGTAATTGTGTATTGATTTATTCAATAAAACTTTACGCTATGGTTTTCACTGTTCATCTGTTAAATATCTCACATAGAAGCATCTCCCGTAAGCCTTTATTGCAGCTTCATCATTTCCACCAAATAAAAAATCTTGTTTGAACAACAGCTCAAAAGGCTCTGAGTCATTTAAAACTGTGTCCACTTTGATTTTCAATTCATCCAATCTGGATTTTGAAATCTTGCCTTCAAGAAATTGATTACCATATCTTAGCAGTGTTGTGTCTGTTTTAACATCGTTAAGCGTTGTAATTAAGCCATGTGAATTGTATTGTTCAGATTTAGAATCGCTAATAAACAGCCCAGTTTGTGTTAGTTTCGTAGTACTTACTTCATTATAATTTTGCAAATAGATTGTACCGTATGCAACACCATTTTTGAAATATACACATGCAGAATCTGTCGATGGTTCGTTGAAATGTCCCCAAAGCGGTTTTCCGGAGTAGATTATCATATTTCTTGCTTTCCATATTTCTCGAATTGACCATTTGCCATTTGCAACACCATTCTTGTAAGATTTAGTGCAACGAAGAAATCCTGTAGAATATCCACCACCTTGAAGTGGGACATTTTTACGTTCACGATTGAATTTCCATACCCCATCCATACGACCATGTCGGTATTGACCTGTAACCAAAAATGATGCAAAACCAATGTCGCTATTTGACTTCCCACTAGCTTTGTAAGGTCCTTCATATACTTGTTCTGAGGTGACTGGGTCAATATAATAATGATAAGTTTCAGTTCCGCAGTAATCCGTTCCATAACAGAACTCTCCTGTTCCTGTTTTCAATTCTTTTTTTGATTTCTGACCAAAACAGAGTGTAATGGACAATAGGATGATGGACGACATTTTAATTATTCTCATATTTGTTCATTTTCTAATAAATTGTTAAGTTTTTGTTTATTAAAGCTTTGAAAGAAGCATACGAATTTCCAGATCACTTTCCACACAACGCTTTTTCCACATATAGCTTTCCCTAATATCTTTAATGGGAATCTGACTTATCTGTTTTTCATATTGGTCATAAAGGTTTCTATTCCATTCCACTGCAGGATTATTTATTAATTTAGCCCAATTAAGTTTATCTTGGTGTTGCTCCAAAAAATCGGAAGTAAAATTGATGCAGTTATTGTCAGATAGCAAATCGAAATCCAAGTAGTCAGCATATAATTCTACTACTTTATTTCTAAAATCTGCTTCTTCAGTAGTAGCCATGTTGCCTGTGGAGAGGCATTTTGTAAAAACCGACCAATCCATGTCATTCAAATGAGCAGATATGAAATCATCCGTCCACATGAATCGGCTATTGGAACATAGTGCTCTCCAGTTGATACATTCTGAATACTCTGCCACATGCTTTTCTGCTAAATTGGTTCCTTTGCAAATCACTTTCCAGTCTAGCTCTTTGGTATAGTTGCTAAGTAACAGGTCAAAATCTGAACCGTCAAAATAATTCTTATCGGCGATGATATATGACAGTGCCGCCCAATCAATATTTTTTTCATACTTTTTGATGATATCAACAGTCCATGGCACACTGGAATTAAAACACAATGCCGTCCAATCAATGTTTTTGAAGTTAAATTGAATGTCCAATTCTGTCCAATCAAATTCTTCACTCTCACAAATTGTAGTCCATCTATCCTTCTCTATTGCTACCTCCAAAATTTCATACACGGTGAGTTCTCTTGGTTCACTTGTTTTTGTATTCATGGTTGTTTCATTTAATTTATTGATAACTAAAGATTTGCCATTATCAATTTCAATATTTGCTTTTCTTTGAATTAATACCGACCACATATAGCTCTCTTTTATTACATTCAGTGGAAGTCTATAAATCTCTGTTCTATAATCAAACCATTTGTTCTCGCTCCAAATTACAGCAGGATTGTTAATTAACTTTTGCCAATTGAATTTATTTCTATAAACTCTTAATAATCTAGGGGTAAAGCATATACGGCAATTTTCTGACAGAATTTCAAAGTCTAAGTATGTACGATATTCATCATATATGAAACTATATAATTGCAAACTATTAGGTTTGTCTTCACCCATCTTTTCAAATAGATATTCTGTAAAAACGGACCAATTAATATCATTTAAATGATTATCAACAAACTCCTTTGTCCAATTAAAATGATTATTGGAACTCAAAGCATTCCAGTCTATAAATTTTGCATAGGTGTCAATGTGATCATTCCTAATATTTGTACCTTGACAAATAGCTTCCCAATTTAGCTTCTCAAA
>CAIUKZ010000375.1 GCA_903899865.1 uncultured Bacteroidales bacterium
CTTTCAAAAGGAAATCAAAATACTCCCAGCTAGTCATGCCTTTAGGCGCTTTTGCCCATACGTAAGGTGCATTCACTCCTCCAAATACGGTATATCCTGCCTTTAATAAGCCTTCGCGGATGATATTAGCATTTTCGGTATATGAATCAATTAATGCTCTAACTTGTTTTTTTCCCTCTGGGCTGTATGTTGCTTCAGCGGCTCTTTGTACGACATAAGATGTGCCATTAAATTTGGTGCACTGACGTCTGTTCCAAAGTTTGTTTAGCGCAACAGGTTCGCCTGACTCGGTGTAGCCCATCAGTTGTTTGGGGACAACCGTGTATCCACAACGAGTGCCTGTGAAACCAGCAGTCTTAGAAAAACTGCGAAATTCAATCGCGACTTCTTGTGCACCTTCAATTTCATAGATGCTGTGAGGGACATTATCTTCAGTGATAAATGCTTCATAAGCAGCATCGAATAGTAATACCACTTTGTTAGCTTTTGCATATTCCACCCACACGGTGAGCTGTTCTTTGGTGAGGGTAGTTCCAGTAGGGTTATTGGGGTAGCAAAGGTAAACGATGTCTACTTTTTCTGTCGGTAGTTGCGGTACGAAGTTATTCTCAGCGTTGCATGAAAGATAAACAAGGTTGGTCCATTCTCCCGTTGCACTCGGTTCGCCTGCACGACCAGCCATGGCATTGGTATCTACATACACAGGGTAGCTGGGGTCAGTAATTGCAATCTTGTTGTTAAGGTCAAAAATGTCACCAATATTGCCAGTGTCACTTTTTGCCCCATCGCTAACAAATACTTCGTCCATGTCTATTTGTATGCCTTTAGCTAAGAAGTCGTTTTCTACGATGGCTTTTCTTAGAAAATCATAGCCTTGTTCAGGACCATACCCTCTAAAAGTGGCCGATGAGCGTTGTTCCTCAGCAGCTTTTATCATTGCATCTATCGATGCGTCGGGTAGGGGAAGGCTTACATCGCCGATTCCCATTCTTATAATAGGTGCGTCAGGATTTGCTTCCTTGTGTTGTGTTACTCGTTTGGCTATTTCTGAAAATAAGTATGTAGCCGGAATTTTGATAAAGTTTTCGTTAATAAGAGCCATAATGTAATTAATAATTAGTAATTGATAATTAATAATTGATAATTAATAATTGATGTTTTGAATCAATTTATTTGTAATCAATATTAGGGGTTTGTATTTAGTTGATTCGTTAATTAGCTGATTGGTTAATTGGATGATTGGTTGATAAGGTTATTCGGTTAATAAAGTTGATAAGTGAATTAGTCAAATTTCATAATTCATCTCTTCAAATTATTAATTATTAATTGTTCATTATTAATTCGTCCGTTTCTCCTTCGAATACCGTAGTGGCTCCGCCAGTCATATACACATGATTGTCGCTTTCGCGCCATTCTACTGTAAGTGTGCCTCCAAGTAGTTCTACAGTACAAGTTCTATCGATTTTTCCATTTAATACTCCTGCCACCACCGAAGCACAAGCACCCGTTCCACACGCCATGGTTTCGCCAGATCCGCGTTCCCAGACTCGCATTTTTATGCGATCTTTGGCTATCACATCAATAAATTCGGTGTTGGTTCGACGTGGAAATATGGATGCATTTTCAAATAAAGGCCCTATCTTAGGAAGGTCAAGTTTATCAATATTATTTGTAAAGATTACCGCATGAGGATTTCCCATGGAAACACAGGTGATATTTTCCGATATTCCATCGCCAAAACTTACCGATTGATTAATCACAGTGTCTGTGTCAAAAGTAGTAGGTATTTCAAGTCCTTTCAAAATGGGCTCACCCATGTCCACAGTCACTTTTTCAACCAAGCCATCAGTTCCGATATGCAGACTGAGAATTTTGATACCAGCCAAGGTTTCAAGAGTGACTTCCGTTTTTGATGTAAGCCCTTTGTCATAGACAAATTTCCCGATGCAACGTGATGCATTGCCACACATCTCTGATTCGGAACCGTCAGCATTGAGCATTTGCATCCGAAAATCGGCGATTGCTGATGGATGGATGATTACCAATCCATCTGAACCGATACCCTTGTGGCGGTCGCTGTAAACAATGGCAAAACTGGCTGGGTCTTCTATTCTTTCTGTAAAGCCATTGACATAGATATAATCATTGCCAATGCCGTGCATTTTAGTAAATTTCATATTGATAAAATTTAGCCCCCTAACCCCTCCCGTTTATGCGGGATAAACTGCGGGGGAATTCAAAGGGGGTGTTGTGAGTAATCATTGACTACGTTGATTTTCAATTTCCTTGTGTTAAATATTGTTGTCGTGCTCGTGTCATATTGTTTTTTGGGAGTACAAAGTTAAGCAATTCACCACCAATAGCAACAAGAAGCATTTGGCGCTTTGATTCTCACGTAGAAATATATACACTTTCAATATTAACTGCTTTTTTTGTTTGGTATTGAAAGATATTTATGTGCTTTTGTGATAATTTGAAGTTTGAGTGGGTGTAAATTAAAATGCACTTGTAATTATTACAAGTGCATTTTATAATGGTGACCCAGGTGGGGTTCAGTTTTCGAAAAAATTGAACTCTTTAAATGATTGATAATTATATAACTGTCATGTATGCAATGTTTTAGTTCTATTTATGTGTGGTGTTTTATTGCTTATTATTGCAAATAATCTTATATAAACTCATGGATGTTGTGCGAATTTTGTATATTTGCACAACCAAGTCGTTTGCACAACCAATGACTTGCACAACTTCAACATTTTAAAGTATGGCAACCGTTAAAGCATTCTTTCGTACAACAACCAAAAAAGCGGATAAGGTTAATGTCCGTTTCCGGCTGACAGATGGTAGGTCAATACAGTTATTTCATAAAAGCAATATCGTTGTAGCACCTTCTGACTTTGA
>CAIUKZ010000376.1 GCA_903899865.1 uncultured Bacteroidales bacterium
CTCCCGTTTATGACGGGATAAACTGCGGGGACTTTAAGAGAATGTTTGTAGTGACATATTTTCTGGTTTTTTTGCTAAACACAAAGGCACTAAGGCACAATTATTCGCAAAAGCTATTATTATTCTATAAGTAATATTAAGAACACAATAAAAAAAAACTCTAGAGTTTTTCTTAGCGCTTTGTGTCTTCGTGTCTTCGTGTTCAAAAAATGTTTTATCAGACACCACATGCGACGCCCCTATCCCAAACTATGTACCTATGTGGTTTAATTTTCCCTTTGCCATACAAGCCAATTTGCCGATAGGCAAACTATGTGTCCTTACTTTAAATGACTATATTTTTCAATGTGTTAAGTTTTTTGTGACCTTTTGTGGTTTAATTTCCTCCTTTGCCATAGAAGCCGATAATTACAGCTAAACAAAAACTTTCTTTGCAAATTTATACATTTCCATTCTTGTATTACCAAATAATGGAAAAATTTAATGAAAATTTAATCTCAGCGGATGATTCATCACCGAATATTAATCAACTTATGCAATTGTAATGACAAACGCCATTGAGGATAATTTTTCACCAATTGAATGCAGTATTCCACATTTTCAGTATCAATCGTAAACATCTCCTTCGGATTGCCGACAAAGATGGGACTCACAAAATAATGATCGGCAGTGGGTAATTCAGAAATCAATGGAAGTTCATCGCCCAGTGCTATTGGATATCGAAATTCATTAACTTTGGAAAAGTTTCGCATTAAAACAGCTGGAGTAACTTTAGGACTACAACTAACATACTGGATGTTAGAAGGTACTGGCATGGAGCCGTTGGTTTCAATACAATTATAGTAGCCTGAGAAGCAACTCAAAATCTCATCATCCAATTGCAAAGTAGGTTCACCACCCGTCCATATCAACAGATTATTCGGGTATTGACTTTCAAGCAGGAAGTTGGACACCTCATCCTTTATCTGGCTCACAGTCATGTCCACACCTACACTCCAATCCGTATCGCAGAAGTTACAATTCTTATTGCAACCAGACAAACGCACAAAAACGGCTGACTTTCCAGCATTGGCGCCTTCACCCTGAATGGAATGAAATATTTCTACCACATTCAGCGTTCTTTGTAGGATAGCATCACGGTTCATACCTGCAGTTTGTTTTGGGCGTCTCACTCAGTTCCACTGCCATCAGCAATGGAAACTGTGGCTTAAACAAGTCAAAAATATACTTACTCATATTTTCCACCGAGGTTTGAAATGGGAACACATCATTCAGATGACGATGATCCAATGTACTCTCCACCCATTCGGAGATAGGCTTCAAATCCCTATAATCTTGTACAAATCCTTCCTTATTCAGTTCCCCACGAAGAAAAACTTTTAGTACATAATTATGTCCATGCATCCTCATGCACGGATGGTCTGTTGCCAATCCATGCAACTGATGACTTGCAGAGAAATTAAACTCTTTGCTTATAGTAAACATACGAACCTATTAATAATTAACAATTTTACCTTTAATTCTAAAACAAAGAAACGAACAACGCTATATTAAGTACAGTTACAATTGCACCAATTGAATAAAGCAGGTACTTTGAAAAAGCCGAGTTTTTATACTTTCCCATCACCTTCTCCGACGAGGTAAGATACACCTGCAGAAAGATGGTGAATGGCAATTGAATACTAAGAATCATTTGTGAATAAATCAACCCTTTGTAAGGATTGGAAATGACAAAAATGATGGCCAAAGCTACGAGTAATGATATCCCTACTCCCATTCGTGAATGGTTATCTTTGATGTCATAAGGCTCTTTATACATCCCCGCGAAAATGGTTCCAGCTGCCATTCCTGAGGTGATGGTGGAAGCTATACCAGCTAATAACAACGCTACTGCAAATATCACCGCTGAATTATTGCCCAATAACGGGATTAACAATGCTTGAGCTTGTTCTAATTCTGTAACCACCACTTTATTTCTAAAAAATGTAGTAGCTGCCAACAAAATCATCGAACTATTGATAGCCCAACCAATCAACATCGAAAATAAAGTATCCAAAAACTCATACCGCAGTTGCTTCTTTATTTCCTTTTCGTCTTTCAGATTCCATTGCCTACTCTGAATAATTTCGGAATGAAGAAACAGATTGTGAGGCATGACCACTGCCCCCAATACACTCATGATGATGAGCATCGAACCCTTTGGAAAAGAAGGAGTCACCCATCCACTCACAGCAGCATTCCAATCCACATCCACCAGCGAAAGTTCATACAGAAATGACAATCCTATAATGGACACAAATGCGATGATCCACTTTTCAATAAACCGATAGGAATTGGTATAAAGCATGATCAGTACAAAAACCGTCACCAGCAATGCACCAGCCCTGAGAGGTATGCCCAAGAGCATGTTTAAGGCAATAGCACCACCTAGTATTTCGGCCAATGAAGTGGAGACCGACGCAGCCATAGCTGATAAAAGCAAGAACTTAGAATATTTTGGTTGGAGATAGATGCTTGTGGCCTCAGACAAGCAAAGTCCAGTGGCAATGCCCAAGTGTGCAACATTATGTTGCAACACAATGAGCATCAGTGTAGACAAAGTCACCATCCATAGCAAAGCATAACCATAGTTGGCACCAGCAGCAAGATTTGATGCCCAGTTACCCGGATCGATAAAACCTACAGTAACCAATAGTCCTGGCCCAATAAACTTTAAAATTTCTAATCCCCCAAATTTGGGCTGATAGTTATTTCTATCTATGTTGTTAAATATCTCGAACATCGAAGATTGGCTTAAATAATTAGAAAACACTTAGACAGAGGTCACTGTTCAAATATGTTTCCAATTCAATGCTTTCCTTCCTTTTTTCTTTTTCTAGCATGGCTATGTTTCCTGCCATAAAAGAAATAAATCACAAAACCTATTCCCATCCATAGAAACAATCGCATCCACGTATCGCCAGGCAACGAAGCCATCTGTGCAAAACAAACCAATGCACCTAAAATTGGCACAAATGGTACCCAAGGTGTTTTAAACAGACGTGGTGCATCAGGCTCTGTTTTACGCATAATAACTATGCCAATACACACTATCACAAAAGCCAATAGCGTTCCAATAGACACCAACTCTCCAAGTAATCCAATGGGGAAAAGCCCTGCAAAAAATGCAGCAAAGCCTCCTGTAAGTAAGGTGGTAATGTGGGGGGTCTTGTATTTGGAGTGAATTTTGGCAAAGCTTTTCCACAACAATCCGTCACTCGCCATGGCAAAAAACACCCTCGATTGTCCCAACAATAACACAAGTACAACCGAACTTAAACCTGCTATCGCACCAATCTTGATAATCGGTCTGAGCCACATTAATGATGTACCAGCTGTATCAATTGCCAGTGCAATAGGCGCAGGCACATTCAAATCTTTATAGCTCACGATTCCTGTCAATGTCAAACTAACACCGATGTAAAGAATGGTACAAATCAACAATGACCCTAAAATGGCGATGGGCATATCCCGTTTGGGATTGATGGTCTCTTGCGACAAAGTAGAAACTGCATCAAAACCAACATAAGCAAAAAACACCACACCTGCACCTGTCAACACCCCTGACCAGCCATACTGCCCCCATACGCCTGTGTTTTGAGGAACAAAAGGTGTCCAATTTTCTACATTAATATGTCCAATGCCAAAACCAATAAAAAGCAAAATCACTACGACCTTAATCAAAACGATGATGTTATTGAATTTGGCTGACTCTTTGATTCCAATTACTAATAAAGATGTCATTAATAGCACCACAAATACAGCAGGAAAATTGACAATAGCACCAGTAGTATGCCAGCCAGTATGATCAAAAGCAAAGGGACTTTGTGAAATTGAGGCTGGTAAATCAACACCAAAATCATGCAAAAAACTAGTCACATAGCCAGACCAACCTACTGCCACGGTAGCGGAGCCAAAAAGATATTCAAGTATCAAATCCCAACCGATAATCCAAGCAATAAACTCACCCATGGTAGCATATCCATAAGTATAAGCACTACCCGAAACCGGTATCATGGATGCAAATTCGGCATAGCATAATCCGGCTAACAAACAACCAAAAGCTGAAATCACAAACGACAGTGCAACTGCTGGTCCGGCATGCATCTGAGCTGCAGTCCCTGTCAACACAAAAATTCCTGCTCCAATCACACAGCCCACTCCGAGCAAAGTCAAATTGACCGGGCCAAGATGCCGTTTCAATTTATTATTTTTACTATCGGCTTGCTTTTCTAGTTGCGATAGTGACTTAGTAATAAATAAATTCTTCATTTTTTATTTTAGTAATTATTTTAACAATTCGATGCTACAAAAGTAAGGCTTTTATTTAGCTCTATAACGTTTTGGGTGTGGATTCTTTGAAAACACAATAGAACGAGCGAGGTAAATACACATATTCCAGTTTGAAAACCTAAACGCCAAGGCGCTATGACGCATTTAATGAATGAAGAACGCAAAGAGAAAAACTTTTAGTTTTACTTAGCGACTTCGTGACTTTGTGTCTTCGTGTCTTCGTGTTCAAAGAATCCTTTATCAGACGCCGTATGCGACATATTTTCTCGTTTTTTGCTAAACACAAAGGCACTAAGACACCAAACCACAATAATTCCTATGAGCTATTACTATTCTTTAACATTGTTGTCCGGTAAAATCTCAAAATTATATTTGTCCCTTATGAATAAAGGGTTTTCATTTCGTCTTTTTGCACTTTTTCGAAAGTAAGCCCCCTATAAATCTGGGAAGAGTGAGTTTTGA
>CAIUKZ010000377.1 GCA_903899865.1 uncultured Bacteroidales bacterium
GCCCGCTTCACTCGAAAAACTAGCGCTCGGCAGGCTCAAATCGTCCAAACTCATCCCGTCGAAATACGACGGGACTCAAACAGGACGATTTTTAACCGCCTACCTCACTTGTTTTTCGGCTCACCGGACAAGGTCGGTCGGTTGCAGGAAGATTGTCTGTCAACAGGTGATTATGCAGATAATCATATTTTACTTTTATACACCTGATCTGACAACCATCATTTTTCTTGAAATTGAATTTACCGAGACGAATATTAAAATTTACGAAAATCAAGCTCCTTATCATAGACTATAAGATTCCCGTTGAGTTTCTTTAGTTTTTCTGACTCGGCACTTTTATCCGGTTTAAACGAGTGCATAACTATAATATTTCTCGCTTTCATAACATTGTACAATAGACTCAAAGAAGTGGAGTCTTTATCAAAGAAACCTAGGTGCGAAATATCAAGTTTTGTATTGAAAGACTTGATTAGATTGCGATTCAGCTTTAAGCTTCCATCTCCTTGGTGAAAAACATACTTACCTGACATTTGAAAAACAAACCCAAAATTCTCCGTCTTTTCGTAGTCGGTATATTCTGAGTAGCTCAACGTTTCAAGATTTCTAGTTGAACCATGCTGTAATTTTAAAACCTTCAAGTTAAGCCCTTTGAGTTGCACACTATCAAATTTTCCATTTTCCATGGATGGAATTATGATTCTTGATTTAATCGATTCGAGGTTTCTACAGGAGTCTTTCAGCACATTCAACACCTGACTAGGACATATAAGTATGGCGGATTTATTATTTAACAAAAACTGCTCAGTAAGTTTTGAATCAAAATGATCACCATGAAAATGAGAGATTAACAGTAGCTGAACATTGTCAAAAGGTGGTAATCCAGCCACAATTTGACCAGTAAGTTGCGAACTGGGAAGCTGGAAAACCTCACCATATTGAGTTCCAAATGGATCAATGATGATTTTATAATTCTTATTTTCATACAAGAATCCACAATTACCAATATACGTGATTTTTAAACTGTCTTCTGGAGGTGTGAACCCAACCAAAAACACCACAGCAAAGAGGAGACATAAGTTTCTGAAATGCAACATATCATATTGGTTGATTTTAATTCTCATTCAGACTCACATCCACGTCCACTTATGCCATAGCCATTCAAGCGGTCCTTGTTTATGAGTTTTGAGCCACCAGTTGCAAAACTGCCATTGAATCATGACTAGCAAGATACCAATGAGCAATGAATAAGTTGCACCAGTATATTGATACATTGCCAATCCAAAACCATAGTACACGAACGAACCCAAAATGGACTGAAATATGTAATTGGTGAGACTCATTCGTCCCATTACCGAAAGTTTATTGAGCGCTTTGTTCACGCGTGCTTGTTGAAACAGCAATACGAAAGCAGCAATAAGCACAATTACAAAACTGAGATTGGCGAGTGAAGTTACTATTGATATCAAAGGACGTGAGATGGATTCAACCGCAAATACATCATTGATGTGGTTTCTCAAATAAAACAATGGAATAAAGACAAGGATACTAACAATTAAAGCTGTCCTCCATGATTTACTCTTATCTGGTGACAAGTCAAAAACTCCCCTTCTGCCTGCCAACATCCCCAGAATAAACAAACCTGGTGCTTGAAAAATACGTCCTGCTTCCCATGACCACAGCACCACTCCCACTTTCCCATTGGTCAGATTACCCCAAACGGTATCACAGAAAGATGATTTGGTGATGTAGTTTGTCATTTTATCCATATAAGCCCAGTCGAGCGGATTGGGTAATTTGGCTTGTGGATAAAGAATGCCATTGACCAATTCATAGATATTATATGGTTGTAATAACAAAACAACCGCAACTATGAATGCCAAACGGTCACTCATGCGAGCCGTAACTATTAAAGCTACTCCCAGCACTGCATAAAATGACAGAATATCACCTTGAAACAAACAACTATTAATCATCCCAAAACCCAACAGCAGCAACATACGCCATGCAAATCGGGCTCTGAAATCAAGTCCCTTCAGAGCCTGATGGTGATACTGGATATAAAAAGTCACGCCAAAAAGGATTGAAAAGATGGCGTACGACTTACCACTGAAAAGAAAAAACAAGGTTTCCCACACGGCTTTATCTATCGGATACAGCCATAGCGGAAGATTGGAGGGGAAAAAGTAAAAATCAAAATGTTCCAAATTATGCAATAACATAATGGAAACTAACGCAAAACCGCGTAGTGCGTCCACTACTTGTAATCGAGAGGTAGTAGTTGTCATGCCTGTCAATGTTTATGGATTAGAAAGTTGTAACGAAAATAAGTAGGAGTTATTGCACTCACATCCAATAAAATTTCGAGACATGCCTATTGATTTAGAAAATCTATTACATTATAATACACTGTTCTAAGTTTTTATTATCATCCGAAGAATAAGCATTTTTTCGTATCTTTGCAGTCCAAATAATAAACACAAATTATGGGAAATTTCGGAAAATGGGATTAAACAAATTATTATTCCGTTTGAGAAATTAGAAGTATTGGATTAATTTGCAAAACCCCAATGAGTTCGGGAGACACAGACATTATTAGTTTAGCAAGTTATATCACATTCAGTATTTACTATATTTTATAAATATGAAAATTTTGCACATTGTGGGTAATGGTTTTGATTTGAATTTAGGTTTAGAAACAAGCTATCCTAACTTTTACAAATATTATCAAAACATTCCAACCAAAAGTGAATCAATTAAGAATCTAAAAAAGAATATATCTGGCAATTATCAAAATTGGTCAGATCTTGAAATAGCACTTGGCGAATTCACTGAAAACACAAAGAACACTTTAGATTTTGAGGAACTTTTAATTGATATAACAGATAACTTGGCAAACTATCTAGAATTAGAGGAAAAACGAATTAATATTTCCAATTCTAATAAAAGAAAAATGTATGATTATTTAATATCCCCAGAAAACTCAACACCTCCAGCAATAAAAAGAGAAATTGACAAAATAAAGAACAGCAAATTAAATGAGCAATGGATTATCAATGTTGTAACTTTCAATTATACAAATACAATTGAAAGGATACTTGATAATTCAATTCAGAATGTTCAAATTGGAGGAGCACATAATACAATTCTAAAGAGCGTGAGTCACATCCATGGCTACACAGACAATCGAATGATACTTGGCGTCAATGATGAATCTCAAATAACAAATAATGATTTCAAAACGAATAAAGAATTTATTGAAGCATTTGTAAAAGATGAGTACAACAAACTCACAAAGCAATTAATTAATGAATCATTCCAAGAATTAATTTCTGAGGCTGATATTATATGTATATTTGGGTCTTCATTAGGGGCAACTGATAATATGTGGTGGCAAGCAATTGCAGAGCAATTATCAAAAGAGGTTAGAGTAATCATTTTTCACTGGAGTGAGAAAATAACCCCACGAAAACAATTTAAGATTGGTGTTGAAGAAAGGAAGATAAAATCAAAACTTACTAACTTGACATCTGACAATTCAAGAGATATTGATTCCAAAATCTTTGTTAGTATCAACTCAAATATGTTCAGATTTAATTAAAAAACTGTTGCTAAGAAATCTAAACTACAATTGTACAAAGTTTCGTAATGAATCATGCACGGATTAGCTATCCGTCTCCTCCAAGTTGAAACACGCATTACAAATTAGCCCCCAAATGATTATTTTAGTGAAAAATAATCATTTGGAGAAATTTAACCTAGAAGTTGAGTCCAGACACAACTAAAAAAAACGGGGCGAATCCAAAAAGCCTAATGAGTAGGAAATATGTAAAAAAAACACTAATTATGTCTGACTTAGAAAAACTTCCAATAATTAGAGGTAATGGTTGGGGTGGAGTAGTTTTAGGAGCTACAAGGGAAAATGTTGAAATTTTTCTTTCTGAAACTGGCATAAATAAATCCACCTATGAATCACGTTATTTTCTTGAATATCCTAAATATGGCATATTGATACAATATAATTTGGCTGATAAGGTGAATGCCATTTTCTTTTACAATAAGGATAATGGTTACGAACACATGAATGGATTCCCTATCAAGACTAAAGAAAACATTGATTGGAATTCTTCTCCCTTTGAGGTAAAAGAAGCATATGGACAACCTTATGACGCATTTCAGGGAATAGAAGACAATATTATGTGGCAAAGACTTGTATACAATGGGGCTGACTTTAGATTTTTAGATCGTAAACTTGTACGAATTTCAATCATCTATTAAGACATTTCTACCAATTGTTTTAAGGTATAACACGTTTAAATAATTCAAACTATCTATAAGGTAAATAATTTCTTATGATGCCAGAAAGTAAGAATATTGGTTGTCTGGCTGTCGAGAATAGAAAAAGGCTCTAACCTCACCTTACGCACCATTCTCAATATATTGGACATTCACCAAATAAGTCCTTCCGAATTTTTCAAAGACATAGACTGAGTATTACTTTTCGTTACTGGCATCAAAATTAAGAAGCAGATATGCCACCACCCTGCACAGCTAGGTAGTATTATTGCCACATCTCGCAAATTAATTTTCTGCCAAGCACACACCCCTTTCATTTCCCTCATAATCAAATACACAAAATCGGTTGAAGTTTATGGTTATGGTTCTCCAAGTTCCATGAAATAAGCATTTTTTCGTATCTTTGCAGTCCAAATAACAAACACAAATTATGGGAAATTTCGGAAAATGGCTTGGTGGAGGCTTAGGCTTCGTACTGGGCGGCCCCATTGGGGCATTGATAGGCTTAGGATTGGGCTCCATGTTTGACAATACCACCGTTTCTACTTCATCTAGTCGCTTAGGCAGTGGAAGCACCACCGAAGGCGACTTCAAAGTGAGTCTATTGGTACTGATGGCTTGCGTGATGAAGGCTGACGGACGGATAGACAAAGCGGAACTGGCTGTGGTAAAACGGTTTTTGGTAGCCAATTTTGGCGAACAAGGAGCACTGGATGCACTGCAAGTGCTTAAAAACCTACTGGAACAGGACATCAACGAATCAGAAGTAGCCTCTCAGATAGGGCATAATCTCAACTACTCGTCCAAACTGGAACTGCTTCACCTACTGTTTGACATAGCTTATGCCGATGGCGAGGTGGTGGACTCAGAACTGATAACAATCCAACGAATAGCCACCCATTTCAGGATAGACCGTCTGGATTTCGAATCGCTCAAGGCGCCTTACATGAAATCCCAAGACGTAAACTGGGCTTACAAAGCACTGGAAATAGAACCATCGGCCACCGAAGAAGAAATCAAAAAAGCATACCGTCGCATGGCCATGAAATATCACCCGGACAAGGTGAACGACTTGGGCGAAGAAATCAAAAAATCGGCCACCGAAAAGTTCCGCTCCATCAACGAGGCGTATGAAAACATCAAAAAACAAAGAGGAATAGCATAATCGAATAACATGAGTTAACTTGTTGACTTGTTAACTAGTATACAACATTATCATGAACTTACACATTTACAACACACTTACTCGTAAAAAAGAAACATTCACACCGCTACACGCTCCAAATGTAGGCATGTATGTGTGTGGCCCTACCGTATATGGCGACGGACACCTTGGTCATGCTCGCCCTGCCATCACGTTTGATATCCTATTTCGCTACTTGCAACACTTAGGTTATAAAGTTAGGTACGTGCGCAACATCACCGACGTAGGCCACTTGGAAAATGACGCCGACAGCGGCGAAGATAAAATTGCAAAAAAGGCACGCCTGGACCAAGTGGAACCCATGGAAGTGGTGCAGTATTACGTAAACCGCTACCACAAAGCCATGGAAGCGCTCAACGTACTTCCTCCCAGCATAGAGCCACATGCGTCGGGACACATCATGGAGCAGATAGAATTCGTAGAAAAAATCCTTCAGGCAGGTTTTGCTTATGAGAGCGAAGGGTCGGTATATTTTGATGTGGAGAAATACAACAAGTCACACCACTACGGAAAACTATCGGGTCGCAACATCGACGAGATGCTCGAAACTACCCGCGAACTAGACGGACAAAGCGAAAAACGCCGAAGTGTGGATTTTGCGCTCTGGAAAAAAGCATCGCCTGAGCACATCATGCGTTGGAAATCACCATGGAGCAATGGTTTCCCTGGATGGCATTTGGAATGTTCAGCCATGGGAACGAAGTACCTCGGTGAGGAGTTTGACATACACGGTGGCGGCATGGACTTGATGTTTCCGCACCACGAATGCGAAATAGCACAATCCACCGCAGCACTAGGCAAAGAAACGGTAAAATACTGGATGCACAACAACATGATCACCATCAACGGGCAGAAGATGGGAAAATCATTGGGCAACTTCATCACCTTGGAGCAATTTTTCACGGGCAATCACCCACTACTTTCTCAGCCATTTAGTCCTATGAC
>CAIUKZ010000378.1 GCA_903899865.1 uncultured Bacteroidales bacterium
ACTGGAGCAAAACATCCGCCACAGTGCTTCTCAGGGAGCACAGTTGATAGTTCTTCAGGAACTACACAATGGTCTCTATTTTTGCCAAACGGAAGACCCATCGGTGTTTGACCAAGCAGAAACCATCCCTGGTCCTTCCACCGACTCATTCGGCTTGTTGGCCAAAGAACTTGGTGTGGTGATTGTACTTTCACTGTTCGAAAAACGAGCAGCTGGCCTTCATCACAACACTGCCGTGGTGATTGAAAAAGACGGAACCATAGCCGGCAAATACCGCAAAATGCATATCCCTGACGACCCAGCCTATTACGAAAAATTTTATTTTACCCCAGGTGATTTGGGTTTTCAACCTATTGATACATCGGTGGGCAAATTGGGCGTATTGGTATGTTGGGATCAATGGTACCCCGAAGCAGCACGATTGATGGCGATGGCTGGTGCAGAAATATTGATTTATCCTACTGCAATTGGCTGGGAAAGTACAGACTCCGAAGATGAAAAGCAACGACAAACCAATGCTTGGATTATCTCCCAACGCGCACATGCTGTGGCCAATGGACTTCATGTGCTTTCATGCAACCGTGTAGGTTATGAGCCCGATCCATCAGGTGTGACCAATGGCATACAGTTTTGGGGAAATAGCTTTGTGGCAGGCCCTCAAGGCGAACTCCTAGTAGATGCATCCCAACAAAATGAAGAAAATCTGGTCAACGATATCGATCTTCATCGGACAGAAGAAGTGAGAAGGATGTGGCCTTTTTTTCGCGACAGACGCATTGATGCATTTGGTGATTTGACCAAGAGATGGAGGGAGCAATAAATGTAGCACAGTTATTGATAGCACACTCTACATCACCCAAAAACTAAGCTTATGAGATTAAAACAAATGACACTGGTGTGGAGCTTATCATTCTGCTGTACACAACTCATGGCCGCCAATTCCATTAAAGCGGAAAGTCTGAAATACAACGTTTATTATCAATGGGGCATCATCTGGAAAATGGCCGGCGAAGCCACATTGACAAGTCGTGAGACAACCTACAAATCCCAAAAAGCCATCAATGTTCAGATGGCAGCTAAGACCACACCTTTTTTTGATAATTTCCAACGTGTGCGTGATACCCTCATGGCCGTTACTTCTGCAGATATTCAGCCACTTTATTACACCAAAATCACCCACGAGGGTGACTATTATTACAAAGAAGACGCTACATATAATTATACTAGCACCAAAACCAATATTAGAGCCCGTGGATTCAAGAAAGCAGGAATGGTTTCTGACACTACATTGACTTATGGGAAAACTGGCATGGTGTACGATATGCTGAGTGTTTTCCATTACCTCAGAAATATGGATGCTGCCAGACTCCAACCCAATACCGTCACACCGCTAGTCATCATTTCTGGCAATCAGTTTTTCAATATCAAAGTCATTTATAATGGCGAAACAGCCATCAAAACGCCCAATGACAAAACCTACAACACGCTAAAATGCTCCATTATCTTTGAGTACCTTAAAAAAAACAAGATAGAAAAAGAAGTCATGGAGTTTTGGATGAGCAAAGATGCACGGCACATCCCTATCATTTTTTCAGTAAAATTACCACTTGGTAGCATGAAAGCATACTATGATGGGGTGGATGAATGATAGCGGAAAAATCTTGTAAGGATTACGATTTGCATTTCAAAATTATCTTTTCAGAAGAGTTACATTA
>CAIUKZ010000379.1 GCA_903899865.1 uncultured Bacteroidales bacterium
CACTACTTTGAATAGTTTATCCGTTGGGATCTGATCTATCACAGTTCCATTGCAGAGTGCAGCTACCTTAAGTTTCTTTTCCATTTTTTAGTTTTAAATTGTCCTTTACCTCATTTTTCAAAGGCAAATTCTGTTGATTTTTTGTACGTTGCTATCTGTATTTCACAGATTGTTTTTTACAGAAGAATCATCGATTTTTAGCAATTGAGCACCTTACTCACTATAGCCTGTCTTATGTACAGTCCGTTTTGAGCTTGTTTGAAATAATAAGCTTTGGGATTGGAATCTACATCTGCATCTATCTCTGTAACTCGCGGCAGTGGGTGAAGGATCCTCAGATTTTCTTTAGAGGTGTTCAGCATACTGTTGTTGAGAGTATAGATATTTTTTACACGTTCGTACTCCATCATGTCTTGAAATCGTTCTCGCTGCACCCTAGTCATGTAGAGGATGTCAGCATCGTCAAAGTTACCCTCTAGCTCAGTCTCTTCGGTAAATTGAATGTTGTGTTTATGGCAAAACATTTTATATTCATCAGGCATTTTGAGCTCATCAGGTGCAATAAATTTGAATGTCGGTTTGAAGTGTGACATGGCCATGATAAGCGAATGTACAGTTCTACCATATTTTAAGTCACCGACTAAGCATATTGTTAGGTTCTCAAGTGTGCCTTGTGTTTTAAATATAGAATATAAATCCAACAATGTTTGAGATGGATGCTGGTTGCTACCATCGCCAGCGTTGATAATGGGTACTGGCGATATTTCTGATGCGTATCTGGCAGCACCGTCCAGCGGATGGCGCATGACTATCGCATCGGCATAAGAACCTACCATGTGAATGGTGTCGTTCAATGTTTCGCCTTTGGAAGAACTACTGGTAGATGCATCCGAAAAACCTATGATAGAACCTCCAAGACGGATTACAGCTGTCTCAAAACTCAATCGTGTACGTGTTGATGGTTCGAAAAATAGTGTGGCAATAACTTTCCCGTCGAGTGTTTTACGATTTGGGTTAGTTTCAAAATCAGCAGCAGAATCAAGAATTTCCAGTATTTCTTGCTTGCTGTAATCAGAAATGGATACTAAACTGTTTTTGCACATGGTATGATTTTTTAGTATAAGGTTAACTATCTAAAAATGGGAATTGATTAACCAATCTATGATTAAAAAAAAACCAACACAAATCACTTTTGGATTTACATTGGTCGTAGATTTTGCAAGGCGAAAGGCGCTAAGCAATTTTCTGATTCTGAATTGCTTATCGTGAAATGATATTGGTTTATTTGCTCTATCATATTAAGATACAAAGATAAAGGATTTTGTGCAATAACTCACTCAATACTATAAGAAGATTTCAACAATGTGAGAAAAATTATTTTTGAGGGTAATCACCAATTTTAAGGTCATAAGTGTTTTTTAATTTTGAGAGTGTTTCATCGAAATTGATATTTTCAATTCGTAGTTTTATCAAACACACATTATCAAATTGTTGCTGAATAATTGTAGCATTTGTATCATTAATTATTTTCATTACATCATTCATCTGTAGGTAATTAAATGTAATGTCAATGTCCCATTCGATATTCTTGTCAATGATTGTAGCATTGCATAGCGCATCAATAGTGGCTTCTTTGTAGGCGGTAGTAAGTCCTCCAGTACCCAACAATACACCACCAAAGTATCGAACCACCACTACCAAGATATTTGTTAGGTTTTTGGAATTGATCTGACCCAATATTGGTTTAGCAGCAGTGCCTGATGGCTCACCATCTTCAACAGCACGGAATTCTTTTCTATCAGCCCCCAGCATATATACGTAACAGATATGACGAGCATCAAAATAATCTTTCTTAAAAGTTTTGATGAGTTCTTTCACTTCGTCCACATGGGTGACAGGGTAGGCAAATGCCAAAAACTTGCTTCCTTTTTCTTTGTAGATGCCTTCGGATGGTGCTGATATGGTTCTGTAATTATTCATCGGATGTTTACTTTTCGAATGCCCCTATGCCGAACAATGCAAAGTCATATTTTACTGGATCGTTAGCGTCAAATCTTCGAAGATTTTCTGTTATTTCCATTACCGCTTTCAGATCATTTTGAGTTCGGGTGAGTAAACCCAATTCCCGACCCACATTGCCAGTATGAACATCCAGTGGAAGCAATAAAGCTGAAGTAGGAATGTTTTTCCAAATCCCAAAATCCACCCCACATTCATCATTTCTGACCATCCAGCGTAGAAACATATTGAGCCGTTTGGCACTTGAATTGCGGGTTACGTCAGAGAGGTGCTTCTCGCTTCGGTGTAGATGCGGTGTAGATAAGAATGTCGACCTAAAATGTGCCAATGCATTTATGACACTCTTGTTTTGATTGAATCCGACCGTAAATACATTCTCTAGTCCAGCATGATGCAGGTAAATGTTTCTCAATGAATGGATAAAGAATTTGCAATCCATATCATTGAAAGTGCGGTGTACAAACCCACTAAGCAGTTCTAGTTCTTTTTCAGAAGCAGTGGTTACAAATTCATAAGGAGAATTATCCATCATTGCCATCAGTCTGCTGGCATTTTTGATGATACTTTTGCGTTGCCCCCAAGCGATAGTTGCTGTTAGAAACCCTGCTATCTCAATGTCCTCTTTTTTTGTGAATCGGTGTGGGATTTGAATCGGGTCGGTGGCTATAAACTCAAAATTGTTGTATTCCTCTGTCTTTTTATCTAGCAAGGATTTTAGTTGGTTATCTGTAAGGGTGCTGTTCATCTAATGATGTTATTGCTTCACTGTTTTTACTACCACCCAATTGTTTTTTTCTTTGAATTCAATTAGCTTCAGCCCATTATTGTTGGCTTCGGCTTCAATCAATGGTATGTCCTCACTATAAAATCCACTCATGTACAGTTCGCCACCACAGCCCAAACAATCAGCATACTTACTCATGTCGGCAAGTAAAATGTTGCGATTAATGTTTGCTAAGATAATATCAAAACTCATCCCCATAAGCAGTTCAGCACCACCCAGTTTTACGTCAATTCCATGAACTTTATTAAGCGCTATGTTTTCAATTGAATTATCAATACACCAACTGTCAATATCGATGGCTATTAAATCTTCAGCACCACGCATGGCAGCCAGAATGGCCAATACTGCTGTGCCACAACCCATATCCAAAACTTTTTTGTTGGTGAAGTCCGTTTTCAGAATTTCCCCGATCACTAGACTCGTTGTTTCATGATGCCCAGTGCCAAATGACATTTTTGGGTCAATCACAATGTCATACTTTGCCTTCGGAACATCTTTGTGAAAAGAACTATGTATCACACATTCATTGCCAATGACAATTGGTTGGAAAAAATTCTTTTCCCACTCTTCATTCCAGTTTTTAGGCTCGATAATTGTAATTTTATAATTGATTTGAGACGCTATTGGAAAGTTAGCAATCACTTCTTTCAACGATTCTTCATTGAAGATTGTTTTTTGGATATAGCCTTCGGTCCCATTGTCGAGTTCTACAAAGCTTTCAAAACCTATTTCACCCAACTGAGCAACAAGAACATCAGATATAAAATCTTCGAAAGGAGTAATTTGAAAGTCTACTTTTATGTATTCCATTTTTTATTCGTTAATAATGACAAAATTGTGAATATAAATTGATGAGTTGGTGTTTTTCTTTGTAATTTCGCTGAGTTATATTTGTCTTCAGTATGGAAGTACAAAAGTAGTTTTTTTTGAGACACAATGCACTCTTTTCTTTTCGAACTTTTTTGTTTTGTCGGTTTGGCATAATTATTGTTTTAATCATTATACAACGAATTCAATCAACCAATTTAAAATATAGGAGGAATTATTATGAAACGGACAACTATATTTATCAGCCTTTCATTACTGATAGCAACTTCAGCCTTTGCCCAGTCAGGTAATGATGTTGACGATATTTACTACAGCCCTAGCAAAAATAAGACTGTACAGAGTCAACAAAAGACTCAATCCTCACCAAACTATAAAAATGGTGCTAAGGAGATTATATATGTTGACAAAAGCCAAAACAGTGGCTCGAATGCTCGATCAAAGCAAAATTACGACTCGCAGTCTAATTACGACCCTGATCAATACAACAATCAGTATTCGAATCAGAATCAGAATCAGAATCAAAGCAATAACCAAAACCAAAATGGGAACTCTAATCAACAATATGTTGATCAAAATCAACAAGTTGATGAGTCTAGTCTAGAGTATTCTGGACGTTTGAGACGCTTTCACAATCCCAGAAAAGTCATAATTGTTGACGATGCCAGTACTAATGATATTTATATTATTGATGATTGTCAAGGGAATGTATATGTAAATTCATATTCAAGTTGGTCTAATCCATATTGGTATGGGTATAACAATTTTTATGGTTATGGTTATGGTGAAGGCTTTGGGTATAATCGCTGGTATTCTCCATATTCGTATGGTTATTATGGTGGTTGGAATTCACCTTATTACTACGGTGGTTATTATGGTAGTTGGTATTCGCCATTCTACTCACCATGGGGATATGGATACGGATTTGGATACGGATACGGATACGGATACGGATACGGTCACGGATATCATAACCATTGCTGGAATTCTGGCTATTATGGTGGATATGGACATCACAATTATAGCAATAATAATCAAAGTTTTCGCCAACAATACAACTATAGTCGGAGCTCAAATGGAGGAAATGTGGGGCAATATCGCACATCAGCACAACCAGCAAATAATGTAAATAATAGGTCTAGTGTGTATAGCAGAAGTGGTTATGCTGGTTCAAATAATTCATTCACCAACGTAGGTGGAGGCTATACAAGAACCAGTAATTATTCCTCTACACCAAGTAGTAATGGTTATAATAACAATGTCTACAGTAGAGGTAGTCAGTCAAGTTCACAACCAAATAATTATTCCAACACTTCTAATGGATCCTATTCAAGAAATTCTGGTGGCTATTCAAATGGAAGCAATGCTGGCAATATAAATACTCAACCACGAACCACTTACAGTTCCACACCAATACAGAGTGGTTCAAGCGATATCAATAGAGGACGTAGTGGAAATTATTCATCAAGTAGTACCTATAATAGCACACCTTCTTCAAATTACTCCAGTGGAAGTAATTATTCATCCTCTCCAAGCAGAGGATCTTACAGCACTGGAAATTCAGGTTCTAATTATAGCAGTGGAGGAAGTGGTTATTCCAGAGGATCGTCTTACTCGGGCGGAGGTTCTACTGGAGGAAGTAGCTATTCTTCTGGAGCTTCTAGAAGCTCATATTCTGGAGGTGGAAGCTCGTTCTCTGGAGGCGGCGGTGGTGGCGGAAGAAGTAGTGGTGGTGGCTACTCTGGCGGTGGCGGCGGTGGCGGATTCTCTGGTGGTGGCAGCGGTTCACGAGGTGGTGGCGGCGGAAGAAGATAGTATTCACCAGTCATTTTATTTATGGATAGATTAACAAAATAGTTTAAATTCAATAGTATGAAACGAATAATAATAGCTTTAGCAGTACTCCTTAATAGTGCGCTAATGATAGCCCAAACAGAATTTGATGCTCAAAAACTGATGCAAACCGATATCAATGGAACAGCAAGGTACATGGGACTTGCAGGTGCCATGGGTGCTCTAGGTGGTGATGCTTCTGCTATTAAGGATAACCCTGCTGGCTTAGGTGTTTACCGCAAGAGTGAATTTACTGGTACCATTAACTGGATGAATCAAGGCAGTTCATCCTCATGGTATGATAAAGATAATAATTCAGGAGGTATTAAAAAGACTACTATGAACAACTTATCATATGTGATGGCATCGCCATCAGGTTCAAGTGAAGGATTAGTAAGTTCCAATTGGTCTTTTAGTTTTAATAGACTTAAAAATTTTGACCGTGAAGTTTCAATATCTAGCAATCCTTTTTTAAGTCCTACATCCATAACAGATTATATTGCATATTTTACTAATGGATTTTATGAGCCAGCACTTCAATTAACAGATAGTTATAACCCTTATATGAATCCAGAAATGCCTTGGATTTCAAAGTTGGCGTACAATGGCTATTTAATCAATCCTATTGTAGATCCCAAAACTAATCAAAAGTCAGATCAATGGATGTCCGCTATGCCTAACCAAGGAGTAACACCTTCTTATTATGTTCGCGAAAGAGGCTATCTTGACGAATTTTCTTTAAGCTGGGCAGGTAATATTGGGAATAAGCTCTATATTGGAGTTTCAGGGAATTTGAGGTCGTTGTATCATAGTAAAATGAGTATTTATAATGAGAAATTTAGTGGTGGGTCAAGTCTTCATTTTGATGATACTACAAACACTTCTGGTCTTGGTTTAAATCTAAATGTTGGTGCGATTTATAGACCTAATGATTTTATTCGTTTAGGGTTGTCCATTCATACTCCAACATTATATGCATTGCAACGAGACCATTTCACATCCCTATACAGTTCAACTGATAGTTCCGCTAATGCTATTGCCGATTCTCCAATTGGAACATATAATTTTAATCTCCAAGATCCGTTGAAGATTAACGGAAGTTTAGCGTTTGTATTAGGTAAATATGGTTTGATTAGTGCTGAGTACGATTACAGTAATTATCAAGGTATGCAGTTGTTGGATATTAATGGGTCAACGAGTAAATATGCGTTTGAAAATGTAGCAATGAAAACTAATCTCAATGATGTAGGAACCATAAAAATAGGTGCCGAGTTTAAGCTTAATGATAATTTTGCTCTTAGAGCTGGATATGCTAACTCCTCAGCATCTACAAAGAATAATGCTATGAAAATTCTACCATTAGACGTTAAAGAAGTTAGTCCAGAAAACTTCTTGCATAATTACACTAGTTTTTATAGTGGAGGGATTGGGTATCGTAACTCTGGATTTTTTGCTGATCTTGCTTATGTAAGAAAAGTGATGAGTGAGTCATTTACACCCTACAATTCATTAGGCTTTGCACCAAATGAACCAGTAAATGCAGCAAGAGTTCTTACTACATCTAATAATATCGTATTGACAGTAGGTTTTAGATTTTAAGATGTTTTGCAAATTAGGTTGATTGACAATTGCAAAATGGGAGATGAGCATCGCTTGTCTCCCATTTTCATTTTCTACTTTCCACACAACTGTCATTCCATTTGCCTATTCCCTCCAAAAGCCCTACCTTTGCAAACTCAAACACTAGCACCTATATTTCAATCAATATCATGAGTTTAAATTCTGAAATCCAACGCCGTAGAACATTTGCCATTATCAGTCACCCCGATGCCGGAAAAACAACATTAACCGAAAAACTGCTTCTGTTTGGAGGAGCTATTCACGTAGCAGGGGCTGTTAAATCAAATAAAATTAAGAAAACAGCCACTTCCGACTGGATGGAAATTGAAAAGCAACGTGGAATTTCCGTGGCTACATCGGTAATGGGTTTCGAATATCGTGATTACAAGATTAATATTTTGGATACTCCTGGTCACCAGGATTTTGCTGAGGATACATACAGAACTTTGACGGCAGTTGATAGTGTAATTATTGCTGTGGATACAGCAAAAGGGGTAGAAGCACAAACACGTAAACTGATGAGTGTGTGTAGAATGCGAAATACTCCCGTGATTATTTTTGTGAATAAAATGGATCGCGAGGGGAAAGATCCTTTTGATTTATTGGACGAATTGGAAGCGGAGCTTGGAATTAATGTCCGCCCACTCAGCTGGCCGATAAATATGGGAGCATCTTTCAAGGGTGTTTACAATATTTATAAGGAGAATCTGGAATTATATACTCCCAATAAGCAAACTATCAGCGAATCGGTTGCATTTTCGGATATCAATAGTCCTGAGTTGGAGAAATACGTAGGTCAGGCAGATGCAGACAAACTTCGTGAAGACATGGAGTTGATTAATGGTGTTTATTCTGAATTTGACACCGATAAATACCTTGCTGGTCAGTTGGCACCCGTGTTTTTTGGTAGTGCGTTGAATAATTTTGGTGTGAAAGAGTTGTTGGATTGTTTTGTGGAGGTAGCACCATCACCCAGACCTATAAATACTTTGGAGCGAGAAATAAATCCTTATGAAGAGGCTTTTTCAGGCTTTATTTTTAAGATTCATGCCAATATGGATCCAAACCACAGAAGCTGTATTGCTTTTGTGAAAATTTGTTCGGGAAAGTTTGAGCGTAATGTGAATTACAAACATATACGTCATAATAAATTGATGCGTTTTTCTAGCCCTACGGCATTTATGGCACAGAAAAAAGAAACGGTAGATGAAGCTTTTGCAGGTGATATTATTGGATTGCCCGATACTGGCAATTTTAAAATTGGCGACACACTCACATCTGGAGAAAGCCTTCATTTCAAGGGTATTCCAAGTTTTTCGCCCGAAATGTTTAAATATATCGAAAATGCTGATCCGATGAAAACCAAGCAATTGGACAAAGGGGTCAATCAATTGATGGATGAAGGTGTTGCACAGCTTTTTACCAATCAGTATAATGGTCGAAAAATTATTGGTACTGTAGGCCAATTGCAATTCGAAGTTATCCAATACAGATTGTTACACGAGTATGGTGCTCAGTGTCGCTGGGAGCCCATTTCACTTTACAAAGCCTGTTGGATAGAAAGTGATGATGCTCTTGAACTTGACAATTTTAAGAAACGCAAAGCACAGTATATGGCCAAGGACAAGGAAGGACGTGATGTGTTTTTAGCTGACTCTGGCTATGTGTTGCAAATGGCACAAAGTGATTTTTCCAAGATTCGATTCCATTTCACATCCGAATTTTAGACTCGTTCTCCATATTTTTATCGCAATTTTTTACACGATTGGGTAATTCAAAATTTACAGTAAGTTGCGTGTGAAATCATTTCTAGAGCGAAAAAATTGCATTATACAACCAAAACATTCAATTAAACATAAATTCAGGTGTTTTAATTGCACTTTTTATGTTTATTTTTGAATTTAAAGAATTATATTTGAAAAAAATAGTCCTTAAATCTTAATTGCCATGAAACCTTATCCACTACTCATCCTATTACTTACAATGACTTTGAACGCTTTTTCAAAGCCAGCCATCGTGAGCGCTCAGCCTGTAAACAACTCATATATCCTTTATATCATTATTCTACTGGTTATACTTGGTGGATTGTGTATTGTGGTGTATGTGATGTTTAAAAAGAACCCTGAAATTGAAGACTCTCCTTCAGATCCACTTTGGAATAATAAGTTTTTGCATGATTATTCCGATGATGTTTTTTACCTGATGCAAGATGCTTGGAAGTTACGTGATTTGAGTCCAGTAAGACATTTAATGACAGAGGAGATGGTAAACACTTACGAGTCTCATTTCAATCAAATGATAGAACAAGGTGAGGTAAATAAAATTAAGTTGATTGAAATACATGAAATTCAAATCATTCCAGATCATAGTGGTAATGAGGAAATGCATCAGAGTTACACAGCCATCATAGATGGGTCGATGGTAGATGCAGGATTCAATGAGTTTACGGGTGAAGCCATATATAATGGAGATTTGGAACTAGATTATTTTAGAGATTTCTATCATTTTGTTAGGGTGGAAGAAAGATGGTTGTTAGAGTTTATTGATAAAAAATCATTAGTTCATAAAGTTATTGGAGAAAATATACATCAAGAAAAAAATGAAAAACACAAGTAGGGTGATTTACGTTGCACTTTTGTGTGCGATTTTCTATTCTTGTAATAATGTGAAATTTGAGAGAGCAAGTACACTTGCCGCTACTCCAATTGACTCCATGCACAGTGTTTCAAAAAATAACATTTTGTCACTTCTCCATCGATTGGGAAGGAGTGACAGTGCATTATTAGGGCAAAATATTGGATGTGCAGATGGCAATCTAGCCTATCGCCACATGGATAATCTGAATCCTAAGCCTTCAATACTTGGTATAGATCTTGGATATGATACTTATGGACGAGACTATATTCAAATGATTGCATATATTGAGAATCACGTAAAAAGTGGTGGTCTGGTGACATTCAACATGGAGATGCCTAATCCATATAATAAAAAGGGTGATCATGACAAAACAGTTTTTGATTATAGTCTTCTTACTGATGAATCAACAAGTGCCAATTTTAATCTAAAAACAATACTAGCTAATATTGGAAATCTACTTCAAAGACTTAAAGATAATCATATTATAGTCTTATTCAGACCATTCCATGAGATGAATGGAGGTTGGTATTGGTGGGGAAGTGATAAGCACTGGCCTACACAGCAGGAATTTCAGAATTTGTGGATTTATACGCATGACTACTTGACTAAAGAACGAAAGCTAGATAATATATTATGGGTATATTCTGTTAATCATCAGTATGATCCTAAACAAAAATCAGTTGATTATTATTATCCTGGAGATCAATACGTGGATATAGTAGGATTAGATTATTATCAAGATAATATGTCAATGGTTGACCAAAATGGTAGTTTAAGTAAATTAAGTCAGTATAAAAAGCCAATTGCGTTTTCAGAGATTGGATCTAAGAAAATTAGAAAAGGAAATTTTGATAATAATTTATACAAAGAGGTACTTCAATATCATCAAGTGAGTTATATTCTGATATGGCATTCTTGGCCAAATAATAAGATGGCGATAGAAGAAAACTTGAATGCTGGTTCGTTGATTAATGATGGCAGATTTTTACCTTTAGGTAGTGCAAAATATTGACAATTGAGATAAATAATGATTTTTATTGCACTTTATGCTTTATGGATATAGTAGAAACACTTAAGCAGAGGAGAAAAGAACTGGGGATTACTCAAGAACAGTTGGCTGAAATAGCCGACGTGGGTTTGCGTAGTCTTAAAGCTATAGAATGTGGAAAAGCAAATCCAACCTTAGACACATTAAGCAAGTTGGCCGATGTGCTGGGCATGGAAGTAAAATTGGTTACCAATATTCCTGTTTAGATGCAAATAGGTGTGTAGAATTGCACTTTTAACGATGAATTTTATGAGTGTAGATGGAATAAAGTATTGTCCTGGAACTTTATCAGATGGATTTGATACTTACAGTAGCAGCTGTCTGAAGACCTTATTTAACGGAAAGAAGGTAGGTCATCTATTGACATTTGACGAACCAACAAAAGATGATTTAGTGTTGTTAGTGCACAATACCGCACTTGGAGTCCAAAATTATATGGATATTAAGCAAAAGAAAAATAAACTTTTGCCAACTCCTGCTGGTGAAAATGGAACCCACTTTATAAAAACGACATTAGTAGATATTAAAAATGCCGAGGATGCTTTGGTTAATGAGCATCTTACCATGCAGATTGCCCATCAAGTGTATGGTATAAATGTGGTTCCCAATGCTATTATTTGGTTCAAAAACAACAGGCGGGCTTATATTTCAAAAAGATTTGACATGAGATCAGATGGATCTGGGTTGAAAACTATCAATCTAAATTCACTTTCTGGATCTGATAGTATTCTCTCATTTGAAGAAATTGCTTCATTAATTAGGCAGCATGTACCAGCATGGAGAGTTGAGATTGAA
>CAIUKZ010000380.1 GCA_903899865.1 uncultured Bacteroidales bacterium
ATATTAGCGGACAATATAAGATACAAACTAATTTCGACAGCTGGGATTGGAAATGTTGATGGGATAACTCGTCCTAAGCGAGGCGAATCATTACGATTCTCAGCAACCTTTGAGGCAATACCAAAATCAGTAACAGAATTCGATTTAATCGAAGGATCTAATGGGTCTTGGCATTTCTTTGGAGTTAAATTGATTGATAAACCAGTTGCTAATTCTATACAACAACCAGAAATATCAAATGATGATTGTGACGAAGTTACTATCATACCAGCAACACCAGAACCATCTTTTGAAGACATGCTTTCAGGAGTAAAACGAGCGATATTAATTCAACCGGAGAAATGTGCTAATCAAGAGTTAGTTGTGTATAAGGCACTCACCAAATACTTAATTGAAATGGGGTTTGAAATTGACGTTAAATTACTAAAGGACGATCTAGTCCACCCATCAAATTATTCTACTGATGACATTTTTGTTTACGTTGTATTTGATTGGAGAATATCAACAAACAATGATGCATATGAGTATTCAAATTTAATGTGGGGATTTGTTTCAAGTATTAATCGAAATTATAAATGGACTTTTTCAGACACTCGAAAAAACACGTTTTCATCTGGTACAAATCCTTGGGATATTGAATCGTTTTTTATTAAGGATTTTAGATATATGTGTCCGTATAAGAAACCCGAATTTAATCCCGACAATAAAATCTATCCGGAGAAACAAATAACATGTTGGACTGAAGTAAAATTGAAAAAATACTTTCAGTCGAAAAGTTTAGATAAAATTGAAGGAATTTATGAAAGTTCAATAAGTAAATCTCAAGGCACAAAATACCGTGTTGCGGTAATTAAAACAAAGGATATTTTCCAATTGATCTATCTTTCTGGTGTAGAAGATGCAAAATTATGGGAGGAGGGAGAATTAAAGGCAACACTTTTATCTACTTCAACAAAAGATTTTTTTAAAGCGAATTGGATTACTTATAATAAGACAGTAGAAAAAGATTATTATATATCATTTGAGAATGGTCTTTTCAATTTATTCGATTCTAACAATGAAAAGGGTATTTATATTAAACTTTACCCAATAGCCGATACGAGTAATAATCCGGATAAGATTACTGGTTCTGGAAGCGGTTTTGGCATCTCATCAAATGGCTACATCATAACTAATCATCATGTAACTAATGGAGCTACCATCATTAAAGTGAGAGGAATTAATGGTGATTTCACTAAAAGTTATTCTGCAAAAATAATTGTTGAGGACAAGAACAATGATCTTTCAATCATTAAGATTGATGATTCACGGTTCACTAGCTTAGGTACAATACCATACGTTATTGCTAGTAAATCTAGCGATGTTGGCAGTTCTGTGTTTGTCTTAGGTTATCCTTTGAGAGCATCTATGGGCGATGAAGTAAAACTTACAAATGGCATTATTAGTTCTAAGTCAGGTTATCAGGGTGATGTTACATCCTATCAAATAACTGTACCAATACAGCCAGGTAATAGTGGAGGTCCATTATTTAATAGTAATGGAAATATTGTAGGTATTGTAAACGCTAAACTAAATGGAGCAGAAAATGCCTCGTACGCAATCAAATCTTCTTATCTTTTGAATTTAATTGAATTACTTCCTGCCACACCTGAACTCCAATCAAAAGGAACATTGACAGGATTGTCACTACCAGAGCAAGTAAAAACATTAAAAAAGTTCACCTATATAATTGAAGTAAATTAAAAAAAAAGGATTTTTCAAAATTTTATTATGACAAATAAGTGGGATTATTTATCAAGAGATTCAACTCCAAATAAGAACTATAATCCG
>CAIUKZ010000381.1 GCA_903899865.1 uncultured Bacteroidales bacterium
AAAAGAGTCCTTTATAACACATGGAACACATTATCCTATTCAAGTAAAACAATCAAAGTTCACATAGTTTTGCCTTTCGGTAAAAGTTGAGTTAGAAACGTCATATACGGCGTCTGATAAAACATTTTTTGAACACAAAGGACAGAGACACAAAGTCGCTATCACCGCAGGCTAAAATATCGCGAAGCAAATATCGCAAAGCTAATATCGCGAAGCTAATATCGCCGTAGCTAATATCGCGAAGCTACAATCGCCGCAGGCTAAATATCGCGAAGCAAATATCGCCGAAGGCATATATTTTGGTTTACTATTTACTTGTTATTGAGCAGTTTCATGATTTCGTCCAATTTTGGTGTCAGCACTATCTCGGTGCGTCTGTTGCTTGCTCGTCCTTCAGGAGTGGCATTGTTAGCTCTTGGGGTAAACTCCCCTTTGCCCGAAGCGGTAAGTCTAGTGGGCGATACATTGTGCTCGGCAGTAAGTATTCTCACAATGGAAGTGGCACGAGCCACACTCAAATCCCAGTTGTCGGAATATAAAGCCGTTTTGATGGGGATATTATCCGTGTGCCCTTCCACAGAAATATCAATGTCCAAATTTTTATTCAGCACATCACCCAATGCTTTAATTGCATTTTTACCAGCATCTTCAATGGCTGCGCTACCCGATTTGAATAGCAGTTTATCGGACATCGAAACATATACTTTGCCGTTTTTGAGTTCTACTTCCAATTCGTCCGACTTGAAGCCCAATAATGCATTTCTGATAATATCATTCAGTCGCTTAGTGATAGAATCTTGCCGAGCCATCATTTGTTGAAGCTCTTTCAAAGATTTATCCTTTTCAGATAATGTTTTATCTTTTTCCGAAAGCAATTTTCCTTTTTGGGCTAATTCATCCAACTTTTGTTGAAGCTCTT
This sequence comes from uncultured Bacteroidales bacterium, assembly GCA_903899865.1. Lineage (GTDB taxonomy): Bacteria > Bacteroidota > Bacteroidia > Bacteroidales > Paludibacteraceae > Paludibacter. The sequence goes on from CAIUKZ010000381.1 coordinate 920, forward strand.
CATTTTTTTGTTGAAGTTCCATGTTTTTTTGTTCCAATTCTTCGGATTTCAATTTCAATTCAGCATTCAACTCTTCTGATTGGGAAATTTTGTCTTTATTCAGGTTGTCATACTCTTTCTGTAGCTTTTTTATGCTGGCATTCAGTTTGGTGATTGCCTCCTTGTTTTGCACTATCTCGTTTTCCTTTTGAGCCACAGTTTTACATAGTCCATCTCGTTCATCGACTACATCTTGTACCCATTTGGTCATAAAGATTGATTTTTTTTCTGGTTTTGGCTGACCACATTTGTAAATTGGCTCACACGAACAGAATACTAAAACTGCTGAAAATAAAGCAATTAGTGTTTTTGATACTTTCATGATATTGTACTAATTATTGATTTGATGTAAAATATGTGTATAAAATATTTGCTTTTTTGTTGATAATTATGGTGCTAAGGTAAGTAATTCTATTCATAAAACGAAGAAGCTTTCACGAAAATTATTGTTACGTTAATAATTTCGTCAATGAAGAATTAAATCAAAAAGTGTTTTGTTGATACGACAATGTTATAAAAAAATAGATGGTATATCGAATTGCAACACATACTGCTATTTTGATTAAAAGTAGATACTAGGGTTCCGGATAGTTGTTCAAATAGATATGTCGCCAATTATAAAAAGACACACACAAACACCGAAAGGCATTTGTGTGTGTCTTTTTTAATTACGAACTTGAATCTCAACTGTTATGACTGAAAAGTCATATTATTTGTATCCGTCTGTCAGAGTTTTTAGGAAAGCCACAATGGCACCTTCTTCTTCAGTAGTTAGTTTTAAGTCACCTACTTCATGGGTATTCATACCTTCTGGCACCTCAGGTTTAGCCAGTGTTCCATCGACATCTCTAGAGTTATAAAAGTGAACCACTTCCTCCAATGTCTTTAATGCTCCATTGTGCATATAGGGTGCTGTAAGGGCAATGTTTCGTAGTGATGAACATTTAAAATAGCCATTATAACGAGGGTTTTTTAGACGGTCGCCAAGCCCTAAATCAATAAAATTTGCACCATTAGGATTGTGTTGGGATGACATTTTATAAAATGGATTGTTGGGATTTTTTGGTACACCTATGTTATGAAACTTAAAGTCAGTAAACAATATTTTCCCAGACGCCTCATCAGGATCAATTAAGTGACAGGATGCGCATAGCCCTTTTCCTACAAATAGCTTTCGACCCTTACTCTCAGTTTCGGTAAAAGTAGCATTGCCTTTTAACACTGCATCAAATTTTGATGAGAATGGATTGACTTCCTCACTACTTTCAAACGCAGCTATAGCATCACCAACATTAGTCAGAATCTTTTGTTCATCAGTAGTTTCGCCATATATTTTTACGTAATCACTATAAAACGTGGTAGACTTCAGCTTGCTCACAAACATTGTCACATCGGTTATGTTCATTTCTAGCGGATTGAAAAATGGCTTGGTAGCTTGTTCGGCCAAAGTATTTACACGGCCATCCCAAAATTGACCTCCTATGCAAACAGAGTCAACTGCATTAATACTGAACGAAGGTGTGTATGTTGCATAACATGCCATCGGAGCATTTCTATTTCCAAACATTCCCTTATTGATACCTGGCGAAACAGCAAAGTTTTCTGGATCGGCAAACCCTGCAGTACTTGCATGACAACTAGCACAAGATTGACCCGAAGGATTTGATAGCACTGTGCTGTGAAAAATCAATTTCCCCAATTGCACCTTGGTTAAGGTGGGAGTAGATGGAACTGGGGTTGGAGCCTGATCCTTGGTACATTGCGCAAAAAGCAAAACAGTTGCAAAAGCAAACGAAAAATTGAACAATTGTTTTTTCATACGATTATTATTTGAAGGTGTTTAGATATCAGTTATATCAATTCACTTAGCATGAAAATTCTGCTTTATACTTACCTCTATGCTATACAAAACACTGATTAAAAGCTTAACAATTGCAATAGCGATGATAAAAAAAGGTGTACAAAAAGCAACCATAAACAATTTAATTATTCAAAGATAATAATAATTACAATTTTATAACAACTTTTTACAGTTTTCTTTACAAAAAATTTGTCTCCTAATATTAAGGAGAATACTTTGGGGCTTTTCAGATTCGATTTAAAATCCTAATTTTTATAATGACCTACTGAGAATGGACTCAATGTAGTTAACCACCTCGGAAATGTCTGAGAAATAAAACCATGAAGCATTCACAATACTTTATTGTCATTTCCAAAATATTGGCTAAATTTGCACGCGAAATTGAACTAAGTATCAAACTCAAAAATAAAAGACTTACTAATGAAACCAATGACCAAAAGCCCATTGCAAATTGCACGTTCGGCTTACCAACCAAAACTTCCTAACTCATTGAAAGGAAATGTAGTTCTCAACGAAGGTGCTGCTACACAATCAGTAGCTGATCAAGCAGACATCAAAAAGCTTTTTCCTAACACCTATGGCATGCCACTTATCACTTTCCAAGCTGGTGAGAAAAAGGTGTATCCTGCTGTTGCAGTAGGTGTGATTTTGTCGGGTGGACAAGCGCCAGGTGGACATAATGTGATTTCTGGAATCTTTGATGGATTGAAAGCATTGAATCCTTACAACAAACTGTATGGTTTCCTTGGTGGCCCAAGTGGATTGGTAGATCATAAATATGTAGAACTGACAGAGGAAATCATTGCCGAATACCGCAACACTGGTGGTTTTGACATCATTGGCTCTGGTCGTACCAAACTGGAAGAAGAATGGCAATACGAAAAAGGTGCTGAGATTTGCAAAAAACTAGGCATCAATGCCATCGTGGTAATTGGTGGCGATGACTCAAACACCAATGCGTGTGTATTGGCAGAGTACTACTCTCAGAAAAAAACTGGCATTCAAGTAATTGGTTGTCCTAAAACAATAGACGGCGACTTGAAAAACGAAATGATAGAAACATCATTTGGTTTTGACACTGCTTGTAAAGTGTATTCTGAGTTGATTGGTAACATCCAACGCGATGCCAACTCAGCAAAAAAATACTGGCACTTTATCCGCTTGATGGGTCGCTCAGCATCTCATATTACTTTGGAATGTGCGCTTCAAAGTCAACCAAATATCTGTATTGTTTCAGAAGAAGTAGAAGCAAAAAACATGACATTGAACGATGTGGTAGAAGACATTGTCAAAGTTATCGTTAACCGTGGTAACCATGGTTTGAATTTTGGAACCATCCTTATCCCTGAAGGTCTTATTGAGTTCATCCCTGCAATGAAAAAATTGATTGCTGAGCTAAACGACCTGTTGGCTCACAACGATGACTTCAACACATTAGTTACTGACGAAGAAAAACATCAATACATCTCTGGGAAATTGACACCTGCAAGTGCAGAAGTGTTCAACAGTCTTCCAAAAGGTATTGCAAAACAATTGACACTTGACCGCGACCCACATGGTAACGTACAAGTTTCGCTTATTGAGACCGAAAAATTGTTAATCGAAATGGTGGCAAAACGTCTTTCACACTTGAAAGCGGAGGAACTTTACAAAGGTAAATTTGCTGCTATCAACCACTTCTTTGGATATGAAGGTCGCTGTGCTATTCCATCAAACTTTGACGCTGACTACACCTACTCGCTAGGTTATACTGCTGCTGTGCTTATCTCTGAAGGAAAAACGGGTTATATGTCATCTGTACGCAACCTAACAGCTCCTGCAGCTGAATGGATAGCTGGTGGCGTGCCTATCACCATGATGATGAACATGGAAAAACGCCACGGAGCTATGAAACCAGTAATTCAAAAAGCATTGGTACTTCTTGATGGTGCACCTTTCAAATTCTTCGCATCAGTACGTGAAGATTGGGCTAGCGAAAACACACGTTATATCTATCCAGGCCCAGTTCAATACTATGGCCCTACTGAAGTATGTGACCAGCCAACCAGAACATTACAATTGGAAAAAGCATAACTCAAGTATATTTATCCGATTAATTAGTAAGACGAGACTTCAGATTTGAAGTCTCGTTTTTTATTATGCCAACTGTACATATAAAATGATCCAAAGTCATTTTTATGTCTACTGTTGTTAATGCCGTTGCTTCAAACAAATAGTATCAATGAGACGAAGTCGAAATTGGACTATATTGTTTGTGCAAACGGTATAATACAAGGGTTAAACAAAAAAAAATAGTTGAAGACTAATGCCATACAACGAAAATCTATATCTTTGTAAATCAATAATCAGTTATTCAATGACAAAAAAAATGAATATGACAAGATATTTTCTCTGTCTTCTACTGCTGTTTACTTTCTCTTCGATTGTTATTTCTCAAGAAGCACACCACGATGAGTACATCGACAAAGTACAAAGGAATCGATTTAGATATGGTCTAAATGGTGCTTTGGCTTTTACAAACTCTAAGGAAATTGGAGGTTTTGAAGCTGATTTTGATATACGATATCGGGTGTTGGACAATCTGAATGTAGGGGCTAGAATGAGCTATTCTGACATCGTCAAAGACAGAGGAACAAGAGGTGATGGAGATATTCAATACTTCACATCCTCAGTTATCATTGCAGGCATAGTGCATTCCGATTATTATTTTAATGTTTATCCAAGTCCATTTTCTCCCTTCGTAGGTCTTGGTTTTGGTGTGTATGATGTTTCTACTATTTCTATTCGAACAGGTGGTGATGTAGTCAAAAACAGAGGTTATGCTGTTGAATATAAATTTGGCGGAGTGATACGTGGCGGTTTTGAGTATAAACGACTTAGAGTAGCATTGGAATATAATCTAATCCCTCTCACCCAATTATACGATCAAGATAAAAACACTCCACCTTATTACATCATAGACAATACTCCCAAACCCAATAGTTACTTATCCCTGCGTGTAGGATTTTTCATAGGAGGTAGAGCTTGGGGTGATGATCACCGTGAGTAAAGAAGGATATGACAAAAATTGGTCTATTGTCTGATACGCATGGAATGCTGGATGAGCGGGTCTTAGAGCATTTCAAACAATGTGATGAAATTTGGCACTGTGGCGACTGGGGGTCATTGGAAGTGTTCAATCGTCTCAGCAAATACAAGCCATTACGCGGAGTATGGGGCAATATTGATGGATACGAATTAAGGAGTACCTTTCCGCAGCACAATCGATTTATGTGTGAGGGCATAAAAGTATGGATGACTCACATAGGAGGATATCCAGGCAAGTATGATTCTGCGGTACGTACTGCTATTTATGAGCAACCTCCAAAATTGTTTGTATGCGGTCATTCACACATCCTCAAAGTGCAATATGACAAGCAACTGGATCTTCTCCATATCAACCCTGGTGCTGCCGGCAAGTATGGTTTTCATAAAGTACAAACCTTAGTCAGATTTGAAATTGACGCTGATAAGATTCAAAATCTGGAGGTGATAGAATTGGATATCAAAAAATAACACATTGTTGGCACTGTTTTTGATAGTTGAAATTTTAAAAATAAAATTAAATCTGCGCATCCCAATGAAAACAAAACCACTTTATTCTCTATTGTCCATTGCATTAGCAATGGTAATCCTTATGACTAGCTGTGTCAGTTCTACGCTCATTCAAAGTAATCCTCCAGGCGCCAAAGTTACTATTGATGGTATGCCTGCTGGAGTAACACCGCTGGACTATTCTGACATGAAAATTGTAGCCAGTACCACTGAAATCAAGTTGGAAAAACCTGGATTCGAAACCAAATATGTTAGATTGGAAAAAAACGAACAGGTGGACGTGGGTGCACTTATTGGAGGACTTATTTGTTACGTTCCTTTCTTGTGGATAATGAGGTATTCGCCATATCATAATTACGAGCTAGAGCCCTTAGCAAAAACGGATTTTCAAAATGCCCCCTCTCAACAAGAGCAAAGCTCAACACCTCTACAAAACTCAAATTTGAAAATTGAAAAAATGCGAGAATTGAAAAAAATGTTGGACGAAAATTTGATTTCGAAGGAAGACTTCGAA
>CAIUKZ010000382.1 GCA_903899865.1 uncultured Bacteroidales bacterium
ATGGGCAACAAATGATTTACATAGCGAAAGTCCAATTGCATGCTGTTTGTTCTCAAGTCTGGCAGTGTCAACTATTGGCTCCCCTAAAAATATTCTATTCTCAATGTCAAACACTGCATCGCCAGTCGAAACTGCACCTCTAATTGGTAAGTCAAATTCAATACTTCTGCAAATTAACTCCGCACATGTATTCCAGATTTCTAATAACGGAATAGGCTTAGATAAATGACCGTAGGCCGGATGAGATTCATTTTTTTTCAATTCCTCCTTGGTTTGGTTTTGAATCATTTTCCATCCAAGATTTGACCAAATTAATATTGAATCACTAGAATTTATTACATTAATTTCATAGAGATTCGTAACACCTCCGTCTGCAAGCCAAAATGGCCCCGTAATATTTAATGATTCTGATAATAGCTTACTTCTTTTTGTATTCTGTCGTACAAAATCAATAATATTCGTGTAGCGATTATGAATTTCAGGTAAGCCAAATTTTCGCAGTCTAAATTCAAATCCCATTACATCAAACATCACAACGATATATCCTAAGGGTGATTTTTCCATGATTTTTCTATCTACTTGTTAGTTTTTTGATTGCATGGTTACTAATGGTATCAGCATCTCTTCCATGGACACCCCACCATGCTGAAAACTATGTTGATACATGCTCAGATATTGATTGTAATTATGATTTTGAAAAGTAAAAAAATCATTTTTACAGGCAAAAATATAGGATGAACTTAGATGTGCGGAAGGTAATCCTACTTTTGCTGGTTGAGTGATTTCGAAAACTTCTTTTGTGTTATAGGAAATGAACTTACCAGTCTTGTACCTCAGGTTACTATTGATGTTCTTGTCAGATGCTATCTTGATAGGATTATTTACCTGAATGGTGCCGTGGTCTGTTGTCAATACTACTTTGTATCCACGCAGTGCGATGGCTTTGAAAAGGTCGTGTATAGACGAATGCTTAAACCATGACAGTGTTAGCGATCTGTATGCGTTCGAATCATTGGCCAATTCGCGCATCATCTTAGAGTCTGTGCGGGCATGCGATAGCATATCAATGAAATTCAATACGCATACATTCAACTGATTATGATCTATTCGTGGTAATTGGTCTATCAACCTTTCGCAAGAAGCAGAGTCGTTTATTTTGTGATAAGAGAAGGAATAATTCTTTCTGAAACGAGTTAGTTGAGTCTGGATAAGATCCTTTTCGAATAGATTTTTTCCGTCTTCTTCCTCTTCTTCCACCCACAGGTTAGGGTATAGCTTCTGTATCTGAGCAGGCATTAATCCAGCAAAAATACTGTTACGAGCGTATTGTGTGGCGGTAGGTAAAATGCCACAGTACAATTCCTCTTCATCAAAATTGTAGTATTCGCTCAGTAGTTCTCTGATAACTTTCCACTGGTCGTATCTGAAATTATCAACCAATACAAAAAATACTTTTTCACCATTATCAAGTGAAGGAAATACCTTTGACTTGAAAATGTCTGGACTCATCAATGGACGCACAGCATTTTCCACAAACCAGCTTTGATAGTTGTTTTTTATGAATTTCGCAAAGGTGATATTGGCTTCTGACTTTTGGTCAATAAGCATTTGTCCCATGCTATTGTCAGTTTCGGAAAGTTCCAATTCCCAGTAAACCAGTTTTTTATAAATATCAATCCACTCTTCGTAGGTCTTCGAATTATTGATTTGATTTCCTATTTCTCTGAATTCGGATTGATAGGACTGGGTGTTATGTTCGGAAATGATGTCTTTTCGGTGTATGTTTTTTTTTAGAGTAAGTAGGATTTGGCTAGGATTGACTGGCTTGGTAAGATAGTCGGCTATTTTATTGCCTATTGCCATGTTCATAATATCCTCTTCCTCGCTTTTGGTAATCATCACCATGGGCACATCTGGGTCAATGTCTTTGATCAGTGACAGTGTCTCCAATCCACTAAGTCCAGGCATATTCTCATCCAAAAATATGATGTCAAATTTTTCTGTTTGGCAAAGGTCTATCGCATCTTTTCCATTGGTGGTAGTCACCACCTCATATCCCTTTTCTTCCAAGAATAGTCTGTATGGAGTCAATAAGTCCATTTCATCATCCGCCCAAAGTATTCTATCTTTTCTCATATCATTCAAGGTTACTTTTTGTTACCGTTTTTTTTCTTGTTGTTGGTTATAATAGCTGACGACTGTGGCTTGTGAGCAGTGTTTGAAATAAATGCCAGATATTCCTGCAAGCTTAAATTTTGTTTTAATAATCTAAAATTTTCTTCAGAGATAATCACTTTTTTAATGTTCATATCTTTGAAAGTTACTGACAGAGCGGAATCCTTGGCAATTGAGTTCTCATACCATTTAGCTTCTTCAAGCGACTCAAGATTTGTAATGGATAGGGCAGTGTGAGTACTGTCAATTTTCCCAATAGTCAAGTCAAAATCTTTGATCATGAATTTTGAAAAATTAAACGATGCAATTTGATATTGTAATTGATTAAATGCTTTTTGGTTCGGTTTTGATAGTAACAACAAGCGGTGTTTTGACAATGGGTCGGAAGAGAATTTTTTAGGATCGTTGGCCAGTACACTCATCTCTTTCTTCGTTTGTTCTTCTCTTCTAGTCAATAGCGATCCGCCGGAGGTTCCATTTTTCGATTCTTTTCCCTGTTTCATCAATGCGAGGATATCTTTAGCCATGGCACTTACATCACTTTCAGGATATTGGGCTATTAACTGAGTCAACGCTTCTTTGAATTTTTCTTGTGAGTTTTTCTTGCCGATTGATAATGCATTAATTAGCATAAACTTAGGCATAATGGTACTATTTGGGTATGTTTTCTGTACATATCCTACATGTTTGAACACGGTGTTGAAATCGCTTTTGTTATATGCCTGGTAGGTTAAATTATACAGCGAATCTTGCGATTTATACATCTGCGCTTGGTAGAGTGTATAGTCTGGCATGCTCAGCAATTTATTGTACTTAGAGTTTGGATATTTTTTCAACAATGCTTCCTTGTAACGATTGGCAGCGCTGTCATTGTTGTTTTTCAGAGCTGTCATGTATAGATTGAAGTAAGCATCTGGTACTTCTTTGAAGTTGCCAAAGAGACGGATGTATTCCTCGAATGTAATGATAGCCATGGGTACATCCTCGATTTTATCCTTGTAAATTTCTCCCATTTTATAGAGAGCCTCTGCCCACGATTTTGTCGATTTCTCCAGCTGGGTGGGGGTTACAGGGATTTGCTTAAGGTAATAGTCTTTGCTTTTCAAATCTGCTGGTTTGTCAGCTATTTTGGCGGTGTCGGTG
>CAIUKZ010000383.1 GCA_903899865.1 uncultured Bacteroidales bacterium
AATTCAAAAAAATGCAAATAAACAATAACAGCACAAAACATGCTGAATAACAGTACATAAGGGCAATTTGCATTCAAAAGAATTATCTATCTTTGAACCTCGTATTTTTTACAATAAGCACCTGTATATCAATTAACCGAAACACCCATGCCGACAATATAAATTAAAGGCTACATGGGTGATGAATAACAATGCTAACTTCACATCCCCTCTTTCGGAGGGGCTTGGGGAGGCTTAAAAATTTTAACCAAATGAGAAAAATCACCACCTTCCTATTTATTTGTTTTTCGTTTACAGTTTTTGCAAAAAATAATTCTTACAAAGAGTCGATAGACCAACGCCTTAGCCATTCACAATTAAACTTTATACCCGATGCACCTGGCGTCACCCCCAATTATTGGTGTACTTGGTCGGCTCAGAATTTTGCCGTGGACACATTTACTCTCGCACACGTAATCGGACTTGGTGATCACACCGTTCCTTCTGACAATCTTACCGAAAAAGTGGTTTTCCAACATCCAGGTTGGGAGAAAATGATGCCTCAGGCTATCAAGAAAGACATGTACCTTACTTTTGATGTGGGCTGGGATATAGCTGGTGATTCGTATCACGATAAAGCCAACAAATGGGTGATTGGTACACACGAGGTGGCGACAGATAAGTTCCCATCGTGCGTAGGTTCTCCAGCAGAGCGATTGAAAACACTGAATAAGATGTGTAAAGAAGCCGGTTGGAAAGGTGCTGGGCTTTGGATTGCTGCCCAAACCCCAAAGGATATGAAAGGACGAGTGGCTACAGAAAGTGAGGTCGAAAACTACTTTCGTGAGCGTATGCGTTGGAGCAAAGCCGCGGGTATCGAATACTGGAAGGTGGATTACGGTTGCTTTGGCGGCGAACTCTGGTTTAGAAAAATGCTAAGCCGTATTTCTAGAGAAGAAGCGCCAGGATTGTGGGTAGAAAATGCTCGGGGTAGCGGTCCGTTGAACGATGATGAATGTCCGTGGGATGATCCAAATTATAGAAAAACAGGAAAATTCAAAAACTGGGAAAATGGCAAAGCACTCGAAAAAGCGCATGACGTAATGCAGTTTTCAGATGTGTTGCGCACCTACGACGTCACTGCTCAACTTTCTATTCCCACTACGCTGGACAGAGTTGCTCAGATTCTCGGAAGTTTCTCATCGGTGCCAGAAGGTAAAGGCATTATCAATTGTGAAGATGAGCCCTATATCGCTGCTGCTTTGGGATGCGCCATTGGTGTGATGCGCCACCCTGCCTTTATCGATGTGCCAGGTCAAAACTACGATCCATTGAGAGTGAAAAATCAGATGGATGCACTCGTAAGAGCTATGAAATGGCAACGACTTGCACCTGCCTTTCAGGTGGGGTCGGTGAGTGAGAAGCTGGACACCGCCTATCTGTATGATTATTGGAAATTTAAACCCGGTGATACTTGGGCGAAATGGGTGAATGACAAAAACATACTTCAAGCAGCGCCCGCCAGAGTGTCTCGTGGCATGCAACTCCCCGAAGTGAAAGGCGAAACCTTGCCGTATGTGCTTTGCAGTAGATATCCCAATGGAAATTATGCGGTAGCTACTCTAATAAGAACCGATTCGTTAAAGGGATTTGTGTATCCGCTTGCCGATGTGGTAATACATTGTGACAAACCTACCAAAATTGGAGTATTTGGTGATTACAAATCGCTAAAAATTAATTTTGCGGAAAAGGGTTGTAAGCACATTTTCGCGCAAGACTTGGCTGGAAACAAAGCGGCGGAAATAACGGATTTGGTCAAAATAAATGACAAATCGGTACTGCTCGATGGAGAATTATTAAAAATCGTCGGCACTTCATCGGCATCAAAGAGTGATGTTTCACCACCTGGAGTTTTGCTCGTATTTGAGTAGATAGAAAATATATAATTAGGTCAACCTAACCATAAACCATAAACCTTATCCATTACTTATGAAAAAACACTTTAAAACCTTCTCAATCAGTCTAGTACTGCTATCTGTATTTGCACTATTGCCGATAAATACTTATGCCACCAACTACTATGTAAGTAAAACATCAGGAAATAACACACTCGATGGAACTTCACAATCCACTGCATGGGCATCACTTAGTAAAGTAAATGCTACGTCATTTTTACCTGGCGACATTGTCTCGTTTGAAGGCGGCCAGACATTTGATGGCAATATCATTATAAACAACAGTGGTGACAGTACAGCCATGATTAAGTTTACAAGTTACGGCACTGGTCAAGCAAAAATAAATGCTGGAACAGGAACTGCCATCTCTTGCATGAACAAAGGCTACATCTGGATAGATAATTTATACCTCTATGGTGGATGGGATTCAAAAACTCAATCTGGCAGCAACGGCGGTGGTATTTATTTTAACAATGATTTATCCAAAGGAGTCAAACTTGGAACAGTAAAAATAACTAATTGCGAAATTTTTGGGTTTTATGGTGCTGGTAGTCATTTTGGAGGTGGAATAGTAGTGTCAACCTGGACTGGCGATGGTTCGTCGAGTGGCTATAAAGACATTCAAATCACCAACAACAGCGTACATGACAATGGTATGGGTGGCATAGGCATTGTAGGTCAATATGTCTCAGCTGGTGACACGAGCTATTCATTTCCCAAAATAAATGTTGCTTACAACAAAGTGTATAACAATCTGGGAGTAACTAACTATACTTCTAGTCATTCTGGCAACGGCATCGTGATTGGACAAGTAGCGGGAGGAGTAATCGAACACAATACCACGTATAACAATGGATGGCTCATGGGTAGTACTGGTGGTGGACCATGTGGTTGTTGGATTTGGGACAGTAAGAATGTAACCATGCAGTACAATGAATCTTATGGCAATGGGACGCCCAAAGGGAAAAACGATGGCGATGGTCTGGATTTTGACGGGGGTGTGAAAAATTGTATCATGCAATACAATTATGTGCATGACAATTATTCTGTCGGTATCTTGGTGTGTGAGTTTGGAAATTCAAGATGCAGTAATTCGGATAACATCATTCGATACAACGTCTTGGAAAATAATAATGGTCCGCAAAGCAGTGTTAGTGAAATTGCTGTTTCCTCATTTGGAGGATCAGTAACCAACACATTGGTTTATAACAATACGTGTTACAACAAAAAGGGCTCGGGTGTATGGGATGACGCCACATCCAGTAAGTATTACAACAACATATTTTATTCCATCGCCAAGTACCCTATTATTGCTACTGGCAACTCCACCTCATTGTTTTACAACAACTGCTATTTTAATACCAACGGTACCACTTTTAGGTACAATAACAAAACGTACACCTCATTAGAAAACTTCAGATCCACCAATAATGAAATTCTTAACAGCATTAACGGAGGATATGAGGTTGACCCATTGTTCATGAATGGAGGTAATGGAGGTATAGTCGGAACCAACTTTCCCAACACTCTCAACAACTATTGTTTACAAATCACCTCTACGATTATCAACAAAGGGTATGATTTGAAAAGTAGTGGAATAATTAATGTTGGAAATACCGATTTTAACCTAATAGCAATACCACAAAATAGCTACTATTCAATAGGTGCATGTGTAACAACAGTGCCAGTTAACGCAATAAGCGAAGCACCAGTAAGCAAATTTCACATAAGCCCTAATCCAGCAAAAGATTTCTTGACAATATGTACAGAAAATTCTGAAAATAAACACGTCAGAATGATTGACATGAACAGTAAAGTGGTCATGCAATCAGAAATGACAAACCAAATCACTCTTAATGTATCACATTTAAATGAGGGATTGTACATAATTAATGTTCAAGATGGAATTGTTGCAACAAGTGACAAGGTTCTAATAAAAAAGTAAACTAATCGAGGCAATTATACAAGAAACAACTTAAACCACCATCCCACAAACCAAAATCAAACACAAAATGAAAAATTCAAAAAATATTGCACTATCCATTTGCCTATCGCTAATTTCAATGATTGCAAGTAGTATTGATCATGTAGTTACGCCCAATACCGTAATTGAATCCACAATGCCCATTTCTTATTATGACGCTAATGGCAAATTATTATACACAGAGAATGGAAGTTACACCTTAACGCCTGCATTGGCAGTTAAAGCCGTTTCAGATGCGCCCATCACATTCTATCCTGATTTTACAGACAATAAGCCTACTTGTAATTATGATGAATACATGCGTCCCTTTTGGAGTGCAGATACAGTTTACAGTGAAACCGTATTATTGTTAAATCCTAGACGCACTAAAACGGATACTACGGCCATAGGAAAACTAATTTATAATCCCCAAAAAATTATTTCAATTAAAAGTTTCGATGGCAATACCACGTATGTGGAAGGAAAAGATTATACTGTCAATGGAAATGTAATAACCAAGCTCAAAGGATCGTCAATGATAAGTCTTTTGGGAGATAAGGTTGACAATTTATATCAAGCCAATCAATATTATAAAAATGGTAGATATACAGGGCTGGTATATAAACAAGGGAAATGGGTATGTGTGACATATATCCCAGATAGAAGTAATTGGAAAGGTCCCATTTTTGGATATAAAGGAAATCTGCTTCCAAAGACTATGGCAAAACTGAAGGCGAAACAGCCATTGAAGATTGTAGCACAAGGGATGAGTATTACCAGAGGATATAATGTATCTGGATATGCAAGTGATTATGTTGCCAGTCCAGCTACGGCACCATATATGCACACGTATGTGGAGTTGATGAACTATCAATTAAAAAAGCTTTTCGGATATGATGCTATTGTTTCTATCAATGCGTCTTTGGGAGGGCAAGATGCTAGTTGGGCTGCCAAAACAGCTTCAACTCACGTAGCACCATTGCATCCCGATTTAGTTATCATAGATATGGGTATGAATGATGTCTGGACTTGCAAGTCAAATTATTCATTATTTGCTAGTTATATTAAAGCGGCTATGGATACCGTGAAGTTGTCTAATCCAGATGTTGAATTCATCTTGTTGGGCGGAATGATGATGGATAAGAACTTTGCTACCAATTGGGATGGTGTTAGTATTAAGACGATTGTGCCAGATCTTTATGGGTATCAGAATGAATATAAGAAAATGGAAACAGTCGGGGTAGCTAATCTGGATATGACCACCATGAGTGACTCTATCTACGAACGTAAAGCACAGTATCCAAATTATGGAGCAAAAAGTGTAACTGTGAACGAACTACATCCCAATGATTTTTTGGCTCGTTGCTTTGCTCAGGGGTTGGTTGCATTGTTGGACTCCACTGCCACAAATTCAAATAGTGTGAGCACCCCCGTGGTGAACCCTGCTACATTCATTGAAGTGGCTCCAAATCCTGTGATAGACGGTCATTTCATTATCAAAATTTCAGATGACATTTCAAGTAACGACGTGATGATTACGGTGAATGACTTATCTGGCAAACACATCAAGTCATTTATTCAATCTACAAAATCGAAAGACTATCTAGCATCAGAGTTGAATATCACAAATGGAATTTATATTATTTCAGCTAAAGCTGGAAACAATGAATCATCACAAAAGATCATTGTAAATTGAAGAAGTAAATGTAGAGGTATTAATAAATCGTAGAAATATAAATAAAAGCCATTACTAAATTATTAATTCACAAAAATTTATGCTAAAAGTGAAATTAAAAATGCAAATTTTTGCATGTATGTTGTTTTGTTGTTCTGTCGTTTCGGCCCAGAATGGGTCGCCAGGGACAGCGCTCAATAATCGAAGCAAGTCTCCTAATAATCCAAAGGCACAATCGGATGCCATGGTGACGGATGAAAATGTCCGATTTACCATCCTGACCGATCGTCTTATCCGTATGGAATACAGCCCCAAAGCTGTCTTTGAGGATAAAGCGTCTCTTACGTTTTTGAACAGAAATCTGTCTGTGCCAAAATACAGTAAGTCGGTAAAATCTGGCTGGTTGACCATTCAGACCAATGCCTTGACGCTGAAATACAAGAAGGGTACAGGAGTCTTTAGTCCAGAAAACCTCTTGGTGGAATTGATGGTCAACGGTAAAAAAACAACTTGGCACTACGGCGACACTGATAAATCCAACTTGCTGGGTACTACTCGCACGCTAGATAACGCCTGTGGCGATACCATACCTTGGTACAACCAAAAAGTACAACTAGAACAGGGTCTGGTTTCGCGTAGCGGATGGGCGCTAGTTGATGACTCTAAAAACAATCTTTTCGACGGTGCTACTGACTGGAACTGGGTTACTCCACGTGATTCAAAAGACGTTCAGGATCTATACTTTTTTGGATATGGGCTGGATTACAAACAAGCTCTGTATGACTACACTCAAGTAGCAGGAAAAATCCCAATGCCTCCCAAATATGCCTTTGGATATTGGTGGTGTAAGTATTGGGCATACACCGACACCGAAATGAAAGGATTGGTAACTGATTTAAAAGCTTATAATATCCCTGTGGATGTGGCTATTATAGATATGGATTGGCATCCTACTGATGGTCTGTCAACGAGAAAGGGATGGCACAAATCACCAAAGGATCTGTTTGGTCAGACCAAAGGTTGGACAGGTTATACGTGGAATACGAATCTGTTTCCCAATGCACCAAAGATGCTTGAATGGATGGAAACTTCCAAAGTGAAAAACGCACTCAATCTCCACCCTGCATCGGGTGTCTCTCCACAAGAGAAGATGTATGTTCCAATGATAGAGGCATTAAAAATTGATACCAACAAACCAATGCCTTATGATAAAGTATTCGGAAAAAAAGTGGGCTGGGATACCGTATCTATTGGAAAATCTATACCTTTTGATATTACCAATAAAACGTTCGCAAAATCGTATTTTAATGTGTTGATCCGTTCGCTCGAAAAGCAAGGCGTGGACTTCTGGTGGCTCGACTGGCAACAGTGGGGATATACACCAGTAGAAGGACTGAACCCAACGTGGTGGTTGAATTACTGTTTCTTTACTGATATGGAACGCAATACCAACAACCGTCCGTTTCTTTTTCACCGCTGGGGAGGGATGGGTAATCACCGCTATCAGATTGGATTCTCTGGCGATACCTATATCAATTGGAAATCATTGGCTTTTCAGCCCTATTTTACATCTACAGCATCCAATGTAGGCTATGGCTATTGGAGTCATGATATCGGAGGGCACATGTATGTGCAGGAATATGACCATGAAGCACGCTCGGCTGAGTTGTACATCCGTTGGTTGCAGTTTGGTGCGTTCAGTCCGATAATGAGAACGCATGGGGGAAAAAATCCATTTGTCGAACGAAGGATTTTTGCCTATCCGGTGGAAGATTTCAAGGTGATGCGTGAAGCCATTCGCATGAGGTATGCTATCGCTCCTTATGTTTATAGCCAGTCACGTATAGCTTATGACAGTGCGGTGTCTATTTGCCACCCCATGTATTATGATTATCCAAAAGCGAATGAGGCTTATACCAATAAGCAGCAGTACATGTTTGGGTCAGA